>NZ_JBIVXW010000033.1:0-109048 GCF_044769405.1 Streptomyces sp. NPDC090442 | reverse complement strand
CGGCAACGCCGCAGGGGGTCCCCCCGCGCCCTTTAGGCGTGGGGGAGTGCGTGCCAGACGCCGCGACGCCGCGGAGATCCGTCAGAAGCGCCCTAAAGCGCCCGTGCCGTACGCGGCCCTCGCTTGAGCCCTCCCGGCAGCGGCGTCCGCCGCGCCTCGCCAGGAGCCGAGCCACGCCCCCAGAAGGCCGACACAACGGCAGCGGCAGGGTGAAGCGGGGCCAAGGCGCCCCGGAGGCGGGCGCACAAGGGCCTCAGAGCCCCTCTCGGCTCCCGACCCTCCCCGTGCCTGCCCGCCCCTCCCCCGCATCCCTCAACGCCCCTACAGGCCCTCCTGGTTGTCCCTCGCCCGCCCCCAGCCCCCGCCTCCAACGAGTCGTCCCCGACCGCCCGCCACCCCGGCCGCGGGGCCGTGGGGAGAGCGGAGCGATCGGGGACGAGGTGGGGGCGATATACGGGCGGGTCAGCCCAGGAGGCCGCCCAGGGTGTTGCCGTGGCCGGAGTCGCCTCCGGGGGCACCGCTGTTGGAGCTGCCGGTCGTACCGGCGCCGGTGCCGCCCGAGGTGGCCGGCGCCTGCGTACGGGACGGGGCGTGGGTCGGGCCCGAGTGCTGCGGGGCGCTGGTGGTCGCGCCCGGGCGGTGCGTCGAGGCACCGGTGTGGGCCCCCGCCGACGGCGTGCCGGGGGCCGAGGCCGACGGGGTGCCGGGCTTGTGGGCCTTGTGGGAGGCGCTCGTCGAGGGCGTGCCGAGGTGCCCGGGAGTGCGGTGGTCGGGGCGGGTGGCGTGGTGGCCGAGGCGGGGCAGCGGCGAGCCGGGGAGGTTGTTGATCGCGGGCTCGCCGGGCCGCGGCACGGTCGGCACCCGCGCGGTCCGCACCGCGCCGCCCAGCAGGGAGCCGATGAGCAGGGTCAGTCCGGCCACCACCGCGGTCATCACCGCGCCGCGGCGCAGCACCCGGCGGCGCAGCGCGCCGACCTCGACGCGCGGGCCCAGCCGCCGCCACGCCTCGCCGGCCAGCCGGGCGTCCATGGAGTAGACGGGGGCGCCCGCGATGACCAACGGGCTCCAGGCGGCGAGATAGATGATGTCGGGGGCGTCGTAGGCGGGGAAGGCGCGCCAGCTCACGGTCATCAGCAGCGCCGCGGAGAGCAGCGCGCCGAACGAGGCGGCGACCCGCTGCCACAGCCCGCAGATGGTCAGCACGCCCACCACGACCTGGAGGAAGGCCACCGTCAGGCCGGCGCCGACCGGGTGCGCGACCGCGAAGTCCCGCAGCGGGACGGCCAGTTCCCAGGGGTGCAGGGAGAGCAGCCAGGTGACCATCGAGCCCCGCTGGCCGCCGTCGAAGTAGACGGGGTCGCAGAGCTTGCCCATCCCGGCGTAGACCGAGATCAGGCCGAGGAAGATCCGCAGCGGCAGCAGGACGACGCCGAGGTTCATCCGGCGGCCGGGGTAGTAGGCGTGCCGGACGGCGTCGCCGCTGCGCCGCCGGGCCCCGGACTCGTAGCGGTCGCGCGCCTCGAAATGGTCCTCGAAATGGTCCTCGAAGCGGTCCTCGTCGTGGCCGTCCCCGCCGTCGTCCCACCGGCGCCCGGCGAACTGGCCGGGCACCGCGCGGGTGCCGTGCGGCAGGGTGTCCTCGACGTCGGCGGGGCCGCGCTGGCCCACGACGGTGGAGGCGGGGGCGTCGCCGAGCCGGACGCGGGGCAGCACCTGGGTCGTGCCGAGGTCGTCGGCGGGACGGGGGTCCGGGCGGACGCCCGCGTCGCGCACCGCGTGCAGGAGCTGGGTGGTGGCGCCGGCGGTGCCGCCCGGTCCGGTGCGGCCGCTCCAGACCACGGGCGTGCGGCGTCTGGGCGGCGATCCCCGGAGGGCGGGGACGCGCGCGGTCTCGGCCAGCGCGCCGGCGACCACGGGGGCGGCGAGCTGCACGCGGAAGCTGGCGTGGTTGACGATGACCTGCGCGGGATCGCACGGCACCTTGACCGAGCTCAGGACCGGCTCGTCGTCGAAGCCCGGCGAGCGTCCCCCCGTAGGCGTGCGGGGTGTTCTGGTGTCCACGCTCATCTAACCGAGTGACCCGCGGTTAAGACACTGCCTTGACCGACCCGATCTGTCCGAGACCCGTCAAAAGATCACGTGATACGGCGAGACGAGCGGAACGTCCGCCCACCCTCGGGCGGGCACACGGCGTCGGTGTCCGGGCCGGGCGGCGCGTGGCCCGCCCGGCCCGAAGTACGGCCCGGTACAACGGATCAGGCGCGGCGGCGCGCCGCCTCCCACAGCACCACGCCGGCCGCGACGCCGGCGTTCAGCGACTCCGCGCCGCCCGGCATCGGGATCCGCACCCGCACGTCGCAGGTCTCGCCGACCAACCGGGACAGACCCTTGCCCTCGCTGCCGACCACGATGACGACCGGGCCGTCCAGCAGCTCCAGGTCCTGCAGTTCGGTGTCGCCGTCCGCGGCCAGACCGACCACCGTCAGCCCCGCCTTCTGGTACGACTCCAAAGCGCGCGTCAGGTTGGTGGCGCGGGCCACCGGCGTACGGGCCGCGGTGCCGGCCGAGGTCTTCCAGGCGCCGGCGGTCATCCCGGCCGCCCGGCGCTCCGGCACGACGACGCCGTGGCCGCCGAACGCCGAGACGGAACGGACGACGGCGCCGAGGTTGCGCGGGTCGGTGACCCCGTCCAGGGCGACGATCAGCGGGTCCTCGCCGTCGTCGAAGGCGGCGGCCGAGAGGTCCTCGGGGTGCGCGTACTCGTACGGCGGGATCTGGGCGACCAGGCCCTGGTGGTTGAGCCCGTTCGTCATCCGGTCGAGCTCGGCGCGGGGCGCCTCCAGGAGGTTCAGCCCGAGCTCGGTGGCGAGCTGGAGCGCCTCGCGGACCCGCTCGTCGTTGTCGATGAACTGCTGCACGTACAGGGTGGTCGCCGGCACGCCCTCGCGCAGCGCCTCGACGACCGGGTTGCGGCCCACGACCAGCTCCGCGGTGCCCTTGGCGCCACCGCGCCGCGGCGCCGGCCGGCGGACCGCGGCCTGCTTGGCCTTGGCGTTGGCGACGCGGTTCTTGACGTGCCCCTTGCGGGCGGACGCGGGCGGGGTCGGGCCCTTGCCCTCCAGGGACCGGCGCCGCTTACCGCCACTGCCGACCTGAGCGCCCTTCTTGTTCGACGTGCGGCGGTTCCTGCGCTGGCTGTTGCCGGCCATGGGTCACCTGTTTCTTCACTGCTCTCGACGTCTCGCGACGTGGAGTGGGTACGTACGTATGGATTGAGTGTCGCCCGCGGCCGCCGGGAAGGGCGAATCCGGCTGGTGACCGGGGGTGCGGCCGGCCCCGGGACGGTCCCCGGGGGCGGACGCTTAGGACAGCGTCCAGCGCGGGCCGGAGGGGGTGTCCTCGATGGTGAGGCCGGACTGCTGGAGCTGGTCGCGGATGGCGTCGGCGGTGGCGTAGTCCTTGCGGGCGCGGGCGCTCTGCCGCTGCTCCAGGACGAGCTGGACCAGCGAGTCGACGACGCCGTGCAGGTCCTCGCCGCGGTCCGCGCCGCCACCCGACCAGCGCTCGTCGAGCGGGTCCAGGCCGAGCACGCCGAGCATCGCGCGCACCTCGGCGAGCCGGGCCACCGCGGCCTCCTTGTCGTCGGCGGTCAGCGCGGAGTTGCCCTGCCGGACGGTGGTGTGCACGATCGCCAGCGCCTGCGGGACGCCCAGGTCGTCGTCCATCGCCTCGGCGAACGCCGGCGGCACCTCGGCCGCGGGCTCGACGATGCCGGCCTTCTCCACCACGCGCTGGACGAAGCCCTCGATCCGCGCGAACGACGACTCGGCCTCGCGCAGCGCCTCCTCGCTGTACTCGATCATCGAGCGGTAGTGCGGGGTGCCGAGGTAGTAGCGCAGCACGATCGGCCGCCAGCGCTTGACCATCTCCGAGACCAGCACGGAGTTGCCCAGCGACTTGGACATCTTCTCGCCGCTCATGGTCACCCAGGCGTTGTGCGCCCAGTACCGGGCGAACTCGTCGCCGTACGCCTGGGCCTGCGCGATCTCGTTCTCGTGGTGCGGGAAGACCAGGTCGACGCCGCCGCCGTGGATGTCGAAGGCGGAGCCCAGGTACTTGTGGGCCATCGCCGAGCACTCCAGGTGCCAGCCCGGCCGGCCGCGGCCCCAGGGGGTCTCCCAACTGGGCTCGCCCTCCTTGGCCGCCTTCCACATGGCGAAGTCGCGCGGGTCCCGCTTGCCGGTCTCGCCCTCGCCGGACGGCTGGCGGAGGTTGGCCAACTCCTGGTTGGAGAGCTGGAGGTACTCCGGGAAGGACTTCACGTCGAAGTAGACGTTGCCGTCGGCGGCGTAGGCGTGGCCGCGCTCGATCAGGCCGCGCATCATCTCGATCATCTCGGGGATGTGGCCGGTGGCGCGCGGCTCGTAGGTGGGGCGCAGGCAGCCGAGGGCGTCGTAGGCCGCGTTGAAGGCGACCTCGTTCTCGTACCCGATCGACCACCAGGGGCGGCCCTGGTCGGCCGACTTCTGGATGATCTTGTCGTCGATGTCCGTGACGTTGCGGACGAACGTCACGTCGTAGCCGCGGTGGGCGAACCACCGGCGCATGATGTCGAAGTTGAGTCCGGAGCGGATGTGCCCGATGTGCGGTGCGGCCTGCACGGTCGCGCCACAGAGGTAGATCGAGACACAGCCCGGCTTGATCGGGGTGAAGTCACGGATCTGCCGGGCGCTGGTGTCGTACAGGCGAATCGTCACGGGACCAGGGTAGTCGGAACGCAACGGTGCCCTGTGCCCTCTTGGGCACAGGGCACCGGATCCGTCAAAGCCGCCCGATTTGCCGGCTTATCCGGACGGAACACTTCCGGACGACGCCTCAGACGCCGCCGACCACCTTCCGCGGGGTGATGCGGACCACGACCCGCTCCGCGTCGTCGACCGCGTCCGCGTTGAACTCCGCGTACGCCTTGCCCGTGTACTTCCGCGAGAGCTCGTCGATCAACTGCTGCCCGCCCTCGGTGCTCAGCGTCGCCTCGCCGCGGATCTCGGCGTAGGTGTACGGCGCGTCGAAGGGCTGGACGACGACCGAGACCCGCGGGTCGCGGCGGAGGTTCTTCTCCTTGCGGCGCCCGACGGTCGTGGAGATCAGCAGGTCGTCGCCGTCCCGCTTGACCCAGACCGGGGAGAGCTGGGGGCTGCCGTCCGGCTGGACCGTCCCCACCATGACGAAGACCGGGGAGTCGAGCAGCTTCTTGAGACCGTCGGAGAGCGTTGCAGACACGAGGTTCCTTCCCGTGGACCGGACCGTTGGCTTTTGAGGAACACCCGTACCCGGATTCCGTCCCAACGCCCCCTGCTGCACCGGGCATTCCGACGCAGTGGGCCCGATCGGCGCAGCCCGACCCGGCCCACCCCGCGGCCTCTCAGGCGGTGCGCACCACCAGCGCGGTGGCGATCGCCGCCAGCCCCTCGGCGCGGCCGGTCAGCCCCAGCCCGTCGGTGGTGGTGCCGGAGACCGAGACCGGCGCCCCGACGGCCGCCGACAGCGCCCGCTGCGCCTCGTCCCGGCGCTTGCCGACCTTCGGCCGGACGCCGATGACCTGCACCGCGACGTTGCCGATGGCGAAGCCCTCGGCCCGCACGATGCGCGCCGCCTCGGCCAGCAGCGTCACCCCGGAGGCGCCGGACCACTCCGGGCGGGAGGTGCCGAAGTGGGCGCCGAGGTCGCCGATGCCGGCCGCGGAGAACAGCGCGTCGCAGGCGGCGTGCGCGGCCACGTCGCCGTCGCTGTGCCCGGCCAGCCCGTAGCCGTCGCTCGCCGCGGCGTCCCACAGGAGCCCGGCGCACCACAGTTCGCGCCCCTTCTCGAAGGCGTGCACATCGGTGCCGACCCCGACGAGCGGGATGCCGGGCACCGGCGCGGTCGCGGCGGACTCAGACATAGCCATCGGTGGCCCTCCTCCGGGCGAGTACGGCCTCGGCCAGGACGAGGTCCAGCGGCCGGGTCACCTTGAACGCTTCCTCGTGGCCCGGGACGAGCACCACCGGCTCCCCGAGCCGCTCCACCAGCCCGGCGTCGTCGGTGGCCCCCTCGCCCTCCACGACGACCTCGTGCGCCTTGCGCAGCGTGGCCGGGTCGAAGCCCTGCGGGGTCTGCACGGCACGCAACAGCGACCGCTCCGGGGTGCCGACCACCGGTTCCGGGGACCCCTGGGGGCGCGGCTCGACCTGCTTGACGGTGTCGGCCAGCGGCAGCGCGGGGACCACGGCCGGGGCGCCGTCGCGCACCGCCGCGATCACCGTGTCGACGGTCTCGACCGGGACGAGCGGACGGGCCGCGTCGTGCACCAGCACCACGTCGATCCCGTCGGGCAGCGCCGCGAGCCCGAGCCGGACCGACTCCTGGCGGGTGGCGCCGCCGGGGACCACGACCAGGTCGGTGCGGTCGGCGAGCGGATGGGCGTCGAGGAGGTGGCCGACCTCGTCGGGGCCGTCCGGCGGGGCGACCACGACGATGTGCGTGACGGCGCGCGAGGCGGCCATCGCGCGGACCGCATGGACCAGCATCGGGGTGCCGCCCAGGGTGCGCAGCGCCTTGGGCGTACCGGGGCCGAGCCGGACACCGCGGCCGGCGGCGGGGATGACCGCCGCGGTGCGGGCCGGACGGGAGGGATCTGACATCGATGGCTCCGAAAGTCCGGGCGGGCCCGGAATTAGGGCAGGCAGGTTTGTTTCCTCGGGCGGGGTGGGTATGGCCTGGAGGGACCCCCTGCCCGTGAAGCTCGGGGGTGTGCCGGGCGAGACGCCCAGACCGCAACCCTTCCGTGACAGCGGTCGGGGCAGCATCCCGCACCCGGCACGCCACGGGGGGTCTCCCCGCTCAGCATGGCCGGGGGCGGAGCCCGGCGGCCTTCACCGACGAAGTCGCCGCCGGCTCAGCGTCCGGCCTTCCCACACGCTCCCCGCAGATATGCCGCAGCGCCCGGCAACAGACCCTCCGCATCGGGGAGGCGGTCGTCGCTCGGGCACCGCGGCATTGCACGTACGTCGTTGCTGCTGCGTCGGCACACCGGCTTACGTCACCGTGCTCGCGTCGTCGCAGTCAGCGTGCGCGTCGTCAGGACGCGAGGACCTCGTCGAGCAGGGCCTCGGCCTTGTCTTCGTTGGTGTTCTCCGCGAGGGCCAGCTCGCTCACCAGGATCTGGCGGGCCTTGGCGAGCATCCGCTTCTCACCCGCGGAGAGCCCGCGCTCGCGCTCGCGCCGCCACAGGTCACGAACGACCTCGGCGACCTTGATCACGTCGCCGGAAGCGAGCTTCTCAAGATTTGCCTTGTAGCGACGGGACCAGTTCGTCGGCTCCTCGGCATACGGTGCGCGCAGCACCTCGAAGACCCGGTCCAGCCCGTCCTGACCAACCACGTCGCGTACGCCGACGAACTCCGCATTGTCCGCTGGCACACGAACAGTCAAGTCGCCCTGGGCGACCTTCAGCACCAAGTAGGTCTTGTCCACGCCTTTGATCTGGCGAGTTTCGATGGCCTCGATCAGCGCGGCCCCGTGATGGGGATAGACCACGGTGTCGCCAACCTTGAACGTCATGTGACAGGTACCCCTTCCGTGGCTATCCATGCTAACACGGGAACGGGCCGTTCTGAATGGCGTTTTCGCAGGTCAGGGCATATCTCGGGGCTTGACAACAGCGGCCGGAACGTGCTGCGAGGGGGCTCCCGGCGCAGGTATCCGCAGGTGGGAGGGGCTTCCCGGGTGCGGAGAAAGCCGCCCGCGACGGGCCGGAATCACGGAGATCAACAGGTGAAACATCCCGATTTACGCCGATCCACCTGAGCGAGTTCCGCTACTCCGTTCGGATGCTTGGTGACGAGTCGGGCGTGATTCCCGGAATTGATCAACGATCCCGTGCGACCGCGAGTGATCAATTTCGGGCGTCATGTGCATTCCCTGTGAATACCGCTTTTCACCTGGGGGAAACACCGCGGTCACCACTCGAACAGTCGCGTGCCGAATATGCCCGGCAGTTCTCCGGAGATCGAGACGGAGAGGGGCGCGGAGAGGGGTGTGGAGATCCGCTCGGAGATCGGTCGGGGGATCGGGTCGAGAGCGGCTTCCGGAATTGGGGGGCGGGGGCGGCGCGGGTCGCCCGGGCGGGGTGCCGGTGTGGGTGGGTCGGGGCAGGTACGGGGGTGGGTGATCGCTTAGGGGGCGGGTCGGGTGCGGGACCGCGAGGGCGGCTCGGTAACCTAGCGGCGCTGACCCACCCTTAGGGCGGCTTTACGTGCCCGTCGCCATGACGCGTACGCGAACCGTCCTCAGCCGTCCATCCGCGACCGGGCACGAATCGTTCGGCCGCCGTAGCTCGTCAAGGAGATGCCGCCGCCGTGAGCCGCAGCCTTCGACGCGGCGTCCTCGCCGCCACCGTCCTCTCGCTCTCGATCGCCACCCTCTCCGCGTGCGCCGCCGGGAACGACGCCCAGACGCTGGAGGTCAAGCCGGACAACGCCGAGACCAGCGTCGGCGACATCAAGGTGCAGAACGCCAACGTCGTCACCCAGCCCGAGGTCACCGCCAAGGGTCCGGCCGCGATCACCGCGACGGTGTTCAACACCGGTACCAAGGACCAGCAGTTGACCGGCATCTCGGTCGACGGCACCGGCCAGTCGGCCAAGCTGTCCACCAAGATCAACGTGCCGGCCGGCGGCTCCGTCGTCATCGGCGGCAAGGGCAACCCCAGCGCCCTCCTGGAGAGCGGCCGGGAGGCCGTCCAGGACGGCAACGCCCAGCAGTTGACCTTCGACTTCAGCAGCACCGGCAAGGTCAAGCTGAACGCCTTCGTCGTCCCGGCGAAGAACATCTTCGAGAGCTACGGCCCGTCCGTGACGCCGCAGCCGAGCACCTCCGCGTCCGGCAAGCCGGGCGAGGCGGGCAGCCCGAGCGGCTCGGCCTCCCCGAGCACCTCCGGCAAGCCCTCGGAGTCGGGGCACGCCGGCCACTGAGGCCCGCAGCACGTGAAGGGGCGCCCCTCCCGGTCGGGAGGGGCGCCCCTTCACGTGTGTCCCGCGCCGCGGCCTACGGCTCGAACTTGTAGCCCAGGCCGCGGACCGTCACCAGATAGCGCGGGGCGCCCGGGTCGGGCTCGATCTTGGCGCGCAGCCGCTTGACGTGGACGTCGAGGGTCTTGGTGTCGCCCACGTAGTCGGCGCCCCAGACGCGGTCGATCAACTGCATGCGGGTCAGCACCCGGCCGGCGTTCCGCAGCAGCATCTCCAGCAGGTCGAACTCCTTGAGCGGCAGGTCGACCTTGCCGCCGGAGACCGTGACGACGTGGCGGTCCACGTCCATCCGCACCGGGCCGGCCTCCAGGGCCTGCGGGGCGACCTCCTCCGGCTCGCCGCGGCGGCGCAGCACCGCGCGGATCCGGGCGACCAGTTCGCGGGAGGAGAAGGGCTTGGTGACGTAGTCGTCGGCCCCTATTTCGAGACCGACGACCTTGTCGATCTCACTGTCCTTGGCGGTCACCATGATGACCGGGACGTTGGAGCGGCCGCGAAGCTGGCGGCAGACCTCGGTGCCGGGCAGGCCCGGCAGCATCAGGTCCAGCAGGACGAGGTCGGCGCCGTTGCGCTCGAACTCGTCCAGACCGTCGGGCCCGGTGGCCGCCACGGCGACCTCGAAGCCCTCCTTGCGGAGCATGTACGACAGTGCGTCGCTGAACGATTCCTCGTCCTCGACGACGAGCACTCGGGTCACGGAAGGACCTCCGGGGCTGGGTGAGCTGGGAGCGGATCGTTGAAGGTCTCGTACGGGCGGTCCTCGTCGTCGAGGCCCTCCGCAGTGAGGTCCGAGGGCCGCTCGCGATCGCGCACGGCCCCGGCTTCCGGGAGACGCAAGGTGAAGGTGGAGCCCTGTCCCTCAGCGCTCCACACCGTGACCTCCCCGCCGTGCGAGGCGGCCACGTGCTTGACGATGGCGAGGCCGAGGCCGGTCCCGCCGGTGGCGCGCGAGCGCGCCGGGTCCACGCGGTAGAACCGCTCGAAGATGCGGTCCCGGTCCTTTTCGGAGATGCCGATGCCCTGGTCGGTCACCGCTATCTCGATCAGGTCGCCGCCGGGCGCGGGCACCCGGCGGCCGGCGATCCCGACGCGGGTGCGCGCCGGGGAGTAGTTGACGGCGTTCTCGACGAGGTTGCCCAGGGCGGCGGCGAGCTGGCCGCGGTTGCCCCAGATGTGCAGGCCGTCGGCCTCACCGCCGCGCTTCGCGGCGCCCTCGGAGCCGCCGATGGAGCTGGCGATGGTGATCTGCTTGGTGCCGGCCTGCTGGCGGCAGCGGTCGACCGCCTCGGCGACCAGCTCGTCGACCGGAACCGGCTCGGCGTCCTCCAGCGGGTCGTCGTTCTGCACCCGGGAGAGGTCGATGAGCTCCTGGACGAGGTTGGTCAGGCGGGTGGCCTCGTTCTGCATCCGGCCGGCGAAGCGGGTGACCGCCTCCGGGTCGTCGCTGGCGTCCATCACCGCCTCGGAGAGGAGGGAGAGGGCGCCGACGGGCGTCTTGAGCTCGTGGCTGACATTGGCCACGAAGTCGCGGCGGACCGCTTCGATGCGGCGGGCCTCGGTGAGGTCCTCCACCAGGAGCAGGACCAGCCGGGAACCGAGCGGGGCGACCCGGGCGGAGACCGCCAGGGCGTCCCCGCGGCCGGTGCCGCGGCGCGGTAGGTCGAGCTCCACCTGGCGTATCTCGCCGTCCCTGCGGGTGTCGCGCGCCATCTGGAGCATCGGCTCCACGGCCAGCCGACCGCCGCGCACCAGCCCGAGGGCGTACGCCGCGGAGCTCGCCTTGACCACCGCGTCGGCCTCGTCGAGGACGACGGCGGAGGAGCGCAGCACCGACAGGACGGTGTCGACACCGGGCGGCAGGACCGCCTCGGTATGCAAGGACGTGCGGGTGGGCTTGACCTGATCCCGCTCGCTCCAGCGGAACGCCAGCATGGCGAAGACGCCGGTGCACAGACCGGCGATCGCTGCCATCGCGGCGACCGCCGCGTCCACGTTCATGAATCCAGAATATGTGCCGCCTCCGACACTCCCCCAGCGGTGGGAGCCGCTGCTCAGCCACCCTTCGCCCAGAGTTCACCGAGGCGTCGGGGTCGGTTCACCGATCGCGACGGCGGAGCGCGGGTGGCGGCCTCTCGGCCGCGGCGACGTCTCCCAGAGTTCACCTTCGGGTCGGCGGCAGTTCACCCCCGGTGGCCCCGCCCGTCGCGATCCGGCCGCACATTGAGGGTGCCGGGACCGCCGGCGGCCGGTCCGTGGGAGCGTAGGCGCAAACGCCACCCCCCTTCACCACCACGCACGCCCCCCGGAACTCCCGGGAGCACTCCGGAACCCCCAACCCCCTCGAAGCGAGAGAAGGTCACTGATGCGGGACGCGTACCACGAGGAGCTGGACTCGATCAGCGAGGGCCTGGTCGAGATGGCCCGGCTCGTCGGCTCCGCGATCGGGCGCGCCACCACGGCGATACTCGACGCGGACCTGAAGCTGGCCGAGAGCGTCATCGCCGCCGACGAGAGGGTCGACGACCTGCAGCGCGATCTGGAGGCCCGGGCCATCGCCCTGCTGGCCCGCCAGCAGCCGGTCGCCACCGACCTGCGGATCGTCGTCACCTCGCTGCGGATGAGCGCCGACCTGGAGCGCTCCGGTGACCTGGCCCAGCACGTCGCCAAGCTGGCCCGGCTGCGCTTCCCCGAGCGGGCGGTGCCGCGCGATCTGCACGCCACCATCCTGGAGATGGGGCAGTTGGCGCAGCGGCTGATGGCCAAGGCCGGCGAGGTCATCATCACCAAGGACGTCGATCTCGCGCTCCAGTTGGAGCAGGACGACGACGCGATGGACCTGCTCCACCGCACCCTCTTCCAGCACCTGATGGACGACCGCTGGAAGCACGGCATCGAGACGGCCGTGGACGTGACCCTGCTGGGCCGCTACTACGAGCGCTTCGCGGACCACGCGGTCTCGGTGGCCAAGCGCGTCGTCTACCTCGTGACCGGCGAGCACGCCGACGAGATCGCGCCCTCGACGGGGGTCGAGGGCGCGTAACGTGCGCCCACGCGCCGTTGACGCGCCTATGCACCCGGGCTTGCAATAAGCACCAGGTGACCCCTAGGAGGCGAAGAATGGCACTCATGGCGGACTCCCCGAACCCCGCGTCCCAGGACGAGCAGCCGGCCGTCGACCGGCCGCTGCTCCCCGTCCTCGGCGCCTGTGGCTGCGGCTCCGGATGCGGCTGCGGCTGCCAGTCCGGGGGCCCGTGCCAGTGCGGCGGCAACTGCTGAACGGCCCGCTCCACCGACGGCCCGCCAACGGCCCCGTGACGACGGCACGGTGAGCACGGCACGGTGCCCCACGCGGCCCCGACCCGGCAAAAAGCCCCCTACCTGCGGAGAAAACCGCTGGTAGGGGGCTTGCTCGCGCGGTGCGCGGGAGCTTACTTCTTCTTGCCCTGGTTCTTCACGGCTTCGATGGCGGCCTTGGCGGCCTCCGGGTCGAGGTAGGTGCCGCCCGGCTTGACGGGGCGGAAGTCGGCGTCGAGCTCGTAGGCGAGCGGGATGCCGGTGGGGATGTTCAGGCCGGCGATGTCCGCGTCCGAGATCCCGTCCAGGTGCTTGACCAGGGCGCGGAGGCTGTTGCCGTGGGCGGCGACGAGGACCGTGCGGCCGGCGGTGAGGTCCGGGACGATGCCGTCGTACCAGTACGGCAGCATGCGGGCGACGACGTCCTTGAGGCACTCGGTACGCGGGCGCAGCTCCGGCGGGATCGCGGCGTAGCGCGGGTCGTCGCTCTGGGAGAACTCGCTGCCGTCCTCCAGCGGGGGCGGCGGGGTGTCGTACGAGCGGCGCCACAGCATGAACTGCTCCTCGCCGAACTCGGCCAGGGTCTGCGCCTTGTCCTTGCCCTGGAGCGCACCGTAGTGGCGCTCGTTCAGCCGCCAGCTCCGGTGGACCGGGATCCAGTGGCGGTCGGCGGCCTCCAGGGCGAGCTGCGCGGTGCGGATGGCCCGCTTCTGGAGGGAGGTGTGGACGACGTCGGGGAGCAGGCCGGCGTCCTTGAGCAGCTCTCCGCCGCGGACCGCCTCCTTCTCGCCCTTCTCGTTGAGGTTGACGTCCACCCAGCCGGTGAACAGGTTCTTCGCGTTCCACTCGCTCTCGCCGTGGCGGAGCAGGATCAGCTTGTACGGTGCGGTGGCCATGCCGTCGAGCGTAATCGACGGCATGGGGTGCGCCTGCGGGCGGCCGTCACCTGCGCGGATCGGTGCCCGGCGGGGGGGAGGCGGGGCGGCGCGGCTTGACGCTTCCGGTCAATTGTGTGGCGGCCGGGAGCGCCCGCTTTGTAGTTTGCGCGGGTCGCCCACGCCGTCTGCGGGAGGGCGCTTTCGCTGCTCGTAGCCGTTCGGTGTCCAGGGGGGTCCGTCATGTCTGCGCCGGTAAGTGGTGCCAAGGTCCGGGGTCGGGGGCGGCTGCGGCGGGCCGCCGTGGCGAGCGTCTCGGGACTGCCGCGGCAGTTCTGGTGGCTGTGGACCAGCACGTTGATCAACCGGCTCGGGGCGTTCGTCGCCACCTTCCTGGCGCTCTACCTGACCGTCGAGCGCGGCTACTCGGCCTCGTACGCGGGGCTGGTCGGTGCGCTGTACGGGCTCGGCGGGGTGGTCTCTTCGGTGGGGGCGGGGGTGCTCGCCGACCGGCTCGGGCGGCGGCCGACGATGCTGGTGGCGCAGGTGTGCACGGCGGTGTCCGTGGCGCTGCTGGGGTTCATGACCGATCCGGTGGCCATCGCGGTGGTGGCCTGCGCGGTCGGGATGGCGTCCAACGCCTCGCGGCCCGCGGTGCAGGCGATGATGGCCGACATCGTCGCCCCGGAGGACCGCGTCCGCGCCTTCTCCCTCAACTACTGGGCGATCAACCTGGGGTTCGCGGTCTCCTCCAGCGTCGCCGGGCTGATCGCCGAACACGGCTATCTGGCCCTCTTCTTGGGCGAGGCGACGCTGGTGCTGGCCTGCGCGCTGGTGGTGTTCTTCGCGTTGCCGGAGTCGCGCCCGGCGGTCGGTGGGGCCGCGGACGCGCCGGGGGACGCGGCCGGCGCGGCGCGGGTCTCGATGCTGACGGTGCTGCGCGACGGGCGGTTCATGACCGTCGTCGGGCTGAACCTGCTGCTGGCGCTGCTGTTCCAGCAGGCGTATGTGTCGCTGCCGGTGTCGATGGGTCTCGCGGGCTTCTCCAGCGCGGACTTCGGGCTGGTCATCGCGGTCAACGGGGTGCTGATCGTGCTGCTCCAGATCCCGGTGACCCGCTTCATCGAGCACCGCAGCCCGGCCGCGCTGCTCATCGGCTCGGCGCTGCTCGCCGGTTACGGCTTCGGGCTGACGGCGCTGGCCGGCTCGCTCGCCCTGTTCGCGCTCGCGGTCGCCGTCTGGACGCTCGGCGAGATCATCAACTCGCCCACGCAGATGGGCCTGGTGGTCCGCCTGTCGCCGCGCCACGGCCGCGGTCGCTACCAGGGCATGTACTCGCTGTCCTGGTCCGTCGCGTCGCTGGCCGCGCCCCTGTTGGGCGGCACGGTCATCGACCACTACGGCGCCGGGGTGCTCTGGGCCGGCTGCGCGGGGGTCGGCACGGTGGCCGCGGTGGGGTACGGGCTGCTGCTGCGGGGGCTGCCGGAGCGGGTGGACACCGCAGCCGGGGCCACCGCGGGCGGCGCCACCGGCCGGCCGGGCGCGGCGAGTTCGGGCCCCACGCGTGCGGGTGCGGGGCATCCGGACGACGGCCGCGCCGGGACCGACCGGGGCGGGATCCCGTCGAGCTCCTAACGGGGGCGGCGTAGCGATGCGCGCCCGGGGCCTCGTAAGCGGCGGTCGGCGGCGGCTCTCGTGGACGTCTCCTTCGTGCTGGCCGCACCCCCAAGACAGGTGCCCGCACGGTCGATTGGGCCGGCCGGGGCCGGGATCGTACTGGGTACGGGCGGTGGGCGTCCGTCGGGCGCGGGTCGCGTCCGCAGGGGCGAACGGGGAGAACGCGATGGGCGGCACGGCGCGGAGGCTGGCGGGGGTCGGGGCGTTGGTGGTGGTCGCGGTGACGGCCGCGGCGGGCATCGGGGCCGGGGCGGAGGGTGGGCGCCAGGAACCACGGGGCCGGGCGCACGCCACGGCGGCCGCGCTCACGCTCCCCGCGCCCACCGGCCCGTACCCGGTCGGCACGGTCGCGCTGCACCTCACGGACCGCCACCGGCCCGACCCCTGGGTCGCCCAACGGCCGTACCGGGAGCTGATGGTGAGCGTGCGCTACCCGGCCACCCGGGACGCCGGGCGGTTCCCGCGGGTGCCGCAGTTGACCGCGGTCGAGGCGGCCGCGTTCGACCGGCTGGGCAACTTCGCGGACCACGTCCCGGCCGGCAGGGTCGCCTGGGGCGCCACCCTCACCCACGCGCACCGGGGCGCCCCCGTGGCCCGGCCGGACGGCCACCGGCTGCCGGTGGTCCTCTACTCCCCCGGCGCCGGCGACCCCCGCTCGTTCGGCAGCGCGCTCTGCGACGAACTCGCCTCCCGGGGCTACGCGGTGGTGACCCTCGACCACCCCTACGAGGCGCCCGCCGTGCAGTTCCCGGACGGCCGGGTGGCGCGCAGCGTGATGCGCGCGGAGCTGGCGAAGGCCCAACGGGCCGGTCGGATCACCGCGTTGCTGGAGAAGGTCGCCGCGGTGCGGGTGGCCGACACCCGGTTCGTGCTGGACCAACTGGCGCGCGGCGGGGCGGACTCGGCGCTGCCGGCGGAGCTGCGCGGGGCGCTGGACCCGTCCGCGGTGGGGATGTTCGGGCAGTCCGCGGGCGGGTTCACCGCCGTGCAGACGATGCACGACGACCCGCGGATCAGGGCGGCGGTGAACATGGACGGGGTGATGGGGTACACCCAGCGCGATGACGATCCGTCACATCCGTCCAGTGTGGGGCGGGACGGGGTGGACCGGCCGTTGCTGCTGATGGGGATGGCGGGGGACGACCACCACGCGCTCCCCTCCTGGGGCGCGGCCTGGCGGCACAGCGCGGCCCGCGGGACCTGGCTGCGGGACCTGACGCTGCGGGGCGGCCGGCACGCCAGTTTCACCGATGCGGAGGCGCTGATCCCGCAGGTCGCCCGGCAGGTGGGGCTGCCCCGCAAGGACGTGACGGAGCTGGTGGGGACGCTCGACCCGGCACGCGCGGTCGCCGCCGAACGGGCCTATGTCACCGCGTTCTTCGACCGGTGGCTGCGCGGCCGGGACGGCCGCCTGCTGGACGGTCCCTCGGCGCGCCACCCGGAGGTGCGCTTCGTGAGGTGAGCCGGCGGCGCCGCGGCTACTGCTCCGCGTCGCCGCGGGTCAGCCGCTCGAACGCGGAGAGGTTGCGGGTGGACTCGCCGCGCGCCACCCGCCAGGCGTACTCCTTGCGGATCGCCGAGGCGAAGCCCATCTCCAGCAGGGTGTTGAAGCTGCCGTCGGCGTTCTCCAGGACGGTGCCGAGGATCCGGTCCAGCTCGCCGGGGGTGACGGCGGCCAGCGGGAGCTTGCCGACGAGGTAGATGTCGCCCAGCTTGTCGATCGCGTAACTCACGCCGTAGAGGCGGGTGTTGCGCTCCAGCAGCCAGCGGTGGACGGCCTCGTGGTTCTCGTCGGGGCGGCGGACGACGAAGGCGTTGACGGAGAGCGAGTGGCGGCCGACGATCAGCGAGCAGGTGGTGGACAGCTTGCGGGTGCCGGGCAGCTTGACGACGTAGTTGCCGGCGGCCGGCGACTCCCATTCCAGGTCGGCGTCCTTGAGGGTGCGCTCGACCACCGCGGCCGCGTCCGCCGCCTGCTGCTCGCCCCCGGAGGGCCGCCGTTCCTCAGCCATGCAGCGATCGTAGGTGACGGCGGCGCTCCTGCATCGCGGCGGTGTAGACGTCGGCGGTCGCCGCGGCGGCGGTGTCCCAGCCGAAGGACTGGGCGTGCCGGGCGGCGGCGCTGCCCATCCGGGCGGCCAGCGTCCCGTCGTCGACGAAGCGGCGCAGCGCGCGGGCGTAGTCGACCGGGTCGTGGCCGGCGACCAGGAAGCCGCTGACGCCGTCCCGCACGGCCACCGGCAGCCCGCCGACCGAGGCCGCCACGACCGGGGTGCCGCACGCCTGCGCCTCGATCGCCACCAGCCCGAACGACTCGCTGTACGAGGGCATGACCAGCACGGACGCGGCGCGGTACCAGTCGGCGAGCTGCTCCTGGCCGACCGGCGGGCGGAACCGGACCAGATCGGCGATGCCCAGCCGCGCCGCCAGCTTCTGCAACCCCTCGGGCTTGGCCAGGCCGCTGCCGCTGGGGCCGCCGACCACCGGGACCACCATGCGGGAGCGCAGCGAGGGGTCCTCGTCGACCAGCGCGGCGGTGGCGCGCAGCAGGATGTCGGGGGCCTTGAGCGGCTGTATCCGGCCGGCGAAGAGCGGGATCACCGCGTCCTGCGGCAGGCCGAGGCGGGCCCGGGCGGCGGCCCGGCTCGCCTCGACGTCGGCGGTGCCGTCGTCCGCCAGCGGCCGGAAGCGGTCGAGGTTGACACCGGGGTGGACCACCGCGACCTTGCCCGGGTCGGCGTCGTAGTGCCGCACCAACTCCTCCGC
The DNA here is from genome assembly GCF_044769405.1 of Streptomyces sp. NPDC090442. Classification (NCBI taxonomy): domain Bacteria; kingdom Bacillati; phylum Actinomycetota; class Actinomycetes; order Kitasatosporales; family Streptomycetaceae; genus Streptomyces; species Streptomyces sp. NPDC090442. The sequence goes on along the minus strand of NZ_JBIVXW010000033.1, from coordinate 91,368 downwards.
CTCCTCGGCAGTGTTGGCGATCAGGCGGTCGGCGGCCCCGACGATCTGGGTCTCACCGATGACCCGGGCGGCCGGCTCGGGGGCGTCGCCGACGGCCAGCGCGGCGTTCTTGACCTTGGCCATGGTGTGCATGGCGTGCACCAGCGGGACCCGCCAGCGCTCCGCGGCCAGCCAACCGACGTGGCCGGAGAGCCAGTAGTGGGAGTGCACCAGGTCGTAGTAGCCGGGGCGGTGGCCGGCCCACGCCTGCATCACGCCGTGGGTGAAGGCGCACAGTTGGGCCGGCAGCTCCTCCTTGGCCAGCCCCTCGTACGGGCCGGCGGCGACGTGCCGCACCAGGATGCCGGGGGCCAGCTCGACGGCGGGCGGCAGGGCGCCGGTGGTGGCCCGGGTGAAGATCTCCACCTCGATGCCGGCCGCGGCCAGCTTCCGGGCCAGCTCGACGATGTAGACGTTCATCCCGCCGGCGTCGCCGGTGCCGGGCTGGTGGAGCGGTGAGGTGTGCACACTGAGCATCGCCACCCGGCGGGGACGGCGGGCCCCCTTGGGCAGCCGCAACCGCGGCGGGCCCCCGAACTGGCCGTGCGGCCGGCTGCGGAGCCTGGACACATAGTGGCTCACTGCGAGCAACCTCCTAGGCGAGGCGGGCGCTCGCCTCCGCCCCCCTCCAACAACACCGCACCGCGATCCATTTCCATCCGTCCCGTCGTCTTCGAACTTTCTTCGTACTTTGCCAAAGCGTGATCCGGGCCGCGCTGCGGGGCCCGGCGCCGGCCGCCCGGCGGGCCGGCCCGCCGCGACCCCATACCCTCGATGCATGGCCCGCCGCTCGACCGTTTCCGCCCGCACCGCCGCCGTCCCGGCACCCGCGCCGTCCCGGCCGGTCGGAACCGCCACCCGCGGCACCACCAACCCCAACCGGCTGCGCCGCATGGACCGCTGGATCGCCGCCGAGCACGGCGCGGAACTGCGCCGCGCCGCCGACCCGGTCGCCGTCGACCTGGGCTACGGCGCCGCCCCCTGGACCGCGCTGGAACTGCTGACCCGGCTGCGCACGGTGCGGCCGGACGCCCGCGTCGTCGGCATCGAGATCGACCCGGCCCGGGTCGCCGCCGCCCTCCCCTACGCCCGCGCCGGCCTGGACTTCGTCCACGGCGGCTTCGAGGTGCCGCTGCCCGGCCCGCCCGGCCGCGCCCCGCTCCTCATCCGGGCCGCGAACGTGCTGCGCCAGTACGACGAGGACGAGGTCGCCGCCGTCTGGGCGCGGCTGCGCGCCCGGTTGGCGCCCGGCGGGCTGCTGGTCGAGGGCACCTGCGACGAGATCGGGCGCCGGCACGTGTGGGTCGCGCTCGGCCCCGAGGGCCCCCGCACGGTCACCTTCGCCGCCCGGCTCGGCTCCCTGGACGCCCCCTCCGACCTGGCCGAACGCCTCCCGAAGGCGCTGATCCACCGCAATGTGCCGGGCGAGCCGGTGCACGCCTTCCTGCGCGACTTCGACCGGGCCTGGGCGAGCGCCGCCCCCCTGGGCGCGCTGGGCGCCCGTCAGCGGTGGCGCGCCGCCGTCGCCGCCCTGGCCACCGACTGGCCGCTGGCCGGGGACCCCCGCCGGCGGCGCCAAGGAGAGGTCACGGTGCGGTGGGAGGCGCTGGCCCCGCGGGGCGGCGGGGTGCACTAGCCGCGCCCCCGTAGAGCGGCGGGTCCTGGCTAGGACGCCACCGCCGCGCCCGCCACCGGCCGCGCCAGCGCGCGCAGCCTGGCCTCGGACGCCGAGCCGGCCGGCGCGGTGTACGTGACCAGCACCTGGTCGGGGTCGCCCGCCAACCGGAAGCTCTCGAAGGTCACGGTCAGCTCCCCGACCTCCGGGTGCCGCATCCGCTTGGTCCCGCGCAGGCACTCGTAGACGCCCTGGGCCGCCCACATCCGGCGGAACTCCGGGCTGTGGTCGAGGAGTTCGCCCACCACCTCGCAGATCCGCGGGTCGTCAGGGTGCCGCCCGCTGTCCGCCCGCAGATTGCCGACGACCTCCTCGGCCTTCTTCTCCCAGTCCGGGTACCGCTCCCGGGCCGCCGGGTCGAGGAAGACCAGCAGCGCGGTGTTCCGTCGGGCGGGCCGGAGCGCTTCGAGGTCGAAGGAGAGCCGGGCGCCGGCGCCGTTCCAGGCCAGGATGTCCAGCCCGCGGCCGAGCAGCACGGCGGCGACCGCGGGGTCCATCGCCGCCAGCAGCTCGCGGACCTCCGGCCGCACGGTCTGCGCCGGAACCGGCGCGCAGGTGCCGGCGGTCCGGCGTCGCGGCACCGCGACGTTGCGCAGATACGCCACCTCGCCGTCCGACAGTCGCAGCGCCCGCGCGATGGCGTCCAGGACGGAGCCGGAGACGGCGGGCGCCCGGCCCTGCTCGATCCGGGTGTAGTAGTCCACGCTGATCCCGGCGAGCTGGGCGACCTCCTCGCGCCGCAGCCCGCGCACCCGGCGGCGGCCGAACCCGTCGGGCAGACCGACCTCGGTCGGGTCGAGCGCGGCACGGCGCGCCTTCAGGAAGGCACTGATCTCGATTTCCCCGTGCAGCATCACTCCAGTATGCGCCGGGCACGGAACGCAGGGTTCCGCGGTGCCGGTCAGCCGCCCCCGCCCGGCCTGTCCGCCGGCTCCGGCCCGGCCCCGGAACCACTCCCGGGCAGCGCGCTCAGCAACGCGCTCACCAGGTCCTTGTCGCGGTCCTGGGTGAGCACCTCCCGGGCCACGTCCGGCGGCACCCACCAGACGCGGTCCACCTCCTTGTTGGGGATGAAACCGCCGCCGGTGGCCTCGGCCGCCCAGTAACGGACCTCCTTGGGGCGATCGCCGACCCGGTAGTGGACGGTGGGGAGTTCCGGGCCGGGCGCGCAGGTCATCCCGGTCTCCTCCAGCACCTCGCGCAGCGCGCCCCGCCGGGCGTCCTCGCGCGGCTTGAGCTTGCCCTTGGGATGGGACCAGTCGTTCCACTTCGGCCGGTGGACCAGGGCCAGTTCGATCCCGTCGCCGCCCGGCGCCCGGCGCCACAGCACGCAGCCGGCCGCCCGGACCGGCCCGTTCGGCACCGTCCGTGCACCGCTCGCCCCGCCGCCCCCGCGGCCCGCCGTCCTGCCCATCGCGCCCCTCCCGTCCCGCTCAGACGCCGCGCTCGCCGGCCGGGCCCGGCAGCCACACCCGCCCGAAGGCGTAGCGGGCCGCCTCGACCTCGTGCCGCTGGTCGGCGTGGAGCACGCCCAGCGCGTACGCGGTGGCCGGCGCGATCCGCGGCGTACGGGCCGCCGTGGCCGCCGCCGCGGCCGCCTCGGCGGCGTCCCGGTGCTGGGTGAGGACCCGGTCGGACGCGAACAGCCGGGGGTCGACGGCGTCCGGGGCGATCACCTCCTGGGCGTAGTGGTTGATCCGGACCAGCAGCCGCGCCCGGTGCCAGGGCGCGTCCTGGCCCTGCTCGACGGCGAGCGCACCGGCGTTGTACGGGTGGCCGGCGCGGGCCAGCGGCAGGGTGGCGACCGCCTCGGCGAGCCGCCGGTGCGCCTGTTCGGCGAGCGGCGGCAGCGCCTCCGCCGCGGCCACCTCGCCGGCCCGGCGGGCCAGCGGCGCCTCGGAGGCCAGCACCGCGACCGCGTCCGCGACGGCGTGGAAACGGGACGAGCCCAGCGCTTGGAGGGCCGCCGAGTGCGCCCGCGCGCGGGCGAGGGTGAGCTGCCGGTCGAGCAGCGCGCCGGCCCGGGCGGCGCCGGCGGTCAGCGCGCTCTCCGGCTCCGGCTCGGTGGCGGCGGCCGGGACGGTGGCGATGGCCGCGGCGGCGGACGGTGCGGCCGGTCGGCCGTCCCGGGCGCTCCGGGCGCCGCGTCCGGACCGGGCGCCCCGGCCGCCCCGCTCCGCCGGCCAGTCGGCCCGCTCGCCACGCCCGGTCAGCCGGGTGAGCGCCCCCATCAGCCGGTCCCGGCGCGCCTCGCACGCCTGCTCGCGGGCGAGGGTGGTGCTCAACCAGCCGAGCTCGGCCCTAAGTTGGTCGGCCCAGACCTCCTCGGTCAGCGGCCGGAAGGTGTGCAGCGTGGCGCTGATCCGGCGGGCGGCGCGGCGCAACTGCCAGGCCGCCTCGCCGGCGCCCGCCGCGTCCGGGCCGGCCTCCCGGTGGAGCCGCAGGCTGCGCAGGAAGTCCGTGGACTGCCGGTGCAGATAGCCGGCCAGCACCTCGCCGGCCGTCCGCCCGCCGAGCCCGGGACCGTCGTCCGGCCCGTAGGGCACCCCGTCCTCGCACCCCGTGCGCGCCGCCCCGGGCACACCGCCGTCCGCCCCGTGGAGCGCCTCCCCGTAGACCCCGTTCCCGTACACACCGCCCCCCGGCCCGTCCACCACTGCGGCGCAGGCCCCCGGCGCCGGGCCGGGTTCGTATCCGATTCCGCTTCCGCTTCCCCCGCCGGTCCCGAGGAGGCCGTGCCGCGGCCCCCCGGCCGGCTGGTCATGTCGCTGGGCCACGCCGGCGCCTCCGGGCGTCGATGAGCATTTCCTGTACGTTCCGCAGCGGGGTGCCGTCCGCGTCCACCGCGTGCCGGGTCCAGTCGCCGTCCGGGTCCAGGTGCCAGGACGAGGTGGTGTCCGACGTCCCGGTCTCCAACAGCCGGTTCAGGGCCGCCCGGTGGGCCGGGTCGGTGACCCGTACCAGCGCCTCGATCCGCCGGTCGAGATTGCGGTGCATCATGTCCGCGCTGCCCAGCCACACCTCGGGCTCGCCGCCGTTGCCGAAGGCGAAGACCCGGGAGTGCTCCAGGAAGCGGCCCAGCACGCTGCGGACCCGGATGTGCTCGCTCAGCCCGGGCACCCCGGGGCGCAGCGCGCAGATGCCGCGCACCCAGATGTCGACGGGCACGCCGGCCTGCGAGGCCCGGTAGAGCGCGTCGATGACGGCCTCGTCGACCATCGAGTTGACCTTGATGCGGACGTAGGCGGGACGGCCCGCCCGGTGGTGCACGGCCTCCTTGTTGATCCGCTGGATCAGCCCGTCGCGCAGCGAGGTGGGCGCCACCAGCAGCCGGCGGTAGGTCTCCCGCCGGGAGTAGCCGCTGAGCCGGTTGAAGAGGTCGGAGAGGTCGGCTCCCACCTGGGGGTCCGCGGTCAGCAGCCCCAGGTCCTCGTACAACCTGGCCGTCTTGGGGTGGTAGTTGCCGGTGCCCACGTGGGAATACCGGCGCAGCGTCTCGCCCTCCTGGCGCACCACGAGGGAGAGCTTGCAGTGCGTCTTCAGCCCGACCAGGCCGTAGACGACGTGACAGCCGGACTCCTCCAGCTTGCGCGCCCACTTGATGTTGGCCTGCTCGTCGAAGCGCGCCTTGATCTCCACCAGGACGAGCACCTGCTTGCCGGACTCCGCGGCGTCTATCAGGGCGTCCACGATCGGCGAGTGGTCGGAGGTGCGGTACAGCGTCTGCTTGATGGCCAGCACCTTGGGGTCGGCCGCGGCCTGCTCCAGGAACGCCTGCACCGAGGTGGAGAACGAGTCGTAGGGGTGGTGCAGCAGGACGTCGCGGGCGCGCAGCGCGGCGAAGATGTCGGGGGCCGAGGCGGACTCCACCTCCGACAGGTCGCGGTGGGTGCCGGCCACGAACTTGGGGTACTTCAGCTCCGGCCGGTCCAGCGCCCCGATCCCGAACAGCCCGGTCAGGTCGAGCGGGCCGGGCAGCGGATAGACCTCGGCCTCGGAGACCTTCAGCTCCTGGACCAGCAGGTCCAGGACGGCCGGGTCGATGGTCTCCTCGACCTCCAGCCGGACGGGCGGCCCGAAGCGCCGCCGCATCAGCTCCTTCTCCAGGGCCTGGAGGAGGTTCTCGGCGTCGTCCTCCTCCACCTCCAGGTCCTCGTTGCGGGTCACCCGGAACATGTGGTGCGCCCGCACCTCCATCCCGGGGAACAGCTCCTCCAGGTGGGCGGCGATCACGTCCTCGATGGGCACGTACCGCTGCGGGGACGCCTCCAGGAAGCGGGAGAGCAGCGGCGGGACCTTCACACGTGCGAAGTGATCATGGCCACTGACCGGATTGCGGACCACCACGGCCAGGTTCAGCGACAGCCCGGAAATATAGGGGAAGGGGTGCGCCGGATCGACCGCCAGCGGGGTCAGCACCGGGAAGATCTGCTGCCGGAACAGCGTGAACAGCCGGGCCTGCTCCTTCTCGGTCAGGTCGGGCCAGCGGATCAGGTGGATGCCCTGGTCGGCGAGTTCCGGCGCGACGTCCTGCTGGAAGCAGGCGGCGTGCCGGGCCATCAGCTCGCGGGACCGGGTCCAGATCAGGTCCAGCACCTCCCGGGGCTGGAGCCCGGAGGCGGAGCGGGTGGCGACGCCGGTGGCGATCCGCCGCTTGAGGCCGGCGACCCGGACCATGAAGAACTCGTCCAGATTGCTGGCGAAAATCGCAAGGAAATTGGCGCGCTCCAGAAGCGGGGTGGCCGGGTCCTCGGCGAGCTCCAGCACCCGCTCGTTGAAGGCCAGCCAGCTCCGCTCGCGGTCCAGGAACCGCCCGCTCGGCAGTTCCTCGCCGTTCGCACCCGGGACGCCGCGGTCCTCGTACGCGTCGGGGTCGGCGTCCAGGTCGGGCTCCAGCCCGGAGAGGTCGCGCCGGACGGCGTTCGGCCGGTGCGCGGCGATCGAGCCGACCGAGGGCTGCAGGGGTCCCAGCGCCCTCGGCGTCTCCTGGGGCGGCATCTCGGGCTGGGCCGGGGCCTGAGCGCTGCGCTGCTGGTTCATGTCCTTATTCTTCCGCGCTCGGGGGCTTCCAGGCGCGTCAGGAGGCGGCGGCACGACTTCGAGCCGCGGGTTCGGGACGTTCGGCACAGCGGGCTGCATTCAGTGATGCTTGCAAGCGATATTGAATCGCTGGTGAAGGGGACATGGCGGCCAGGCAAGCGGGACGCTACCCCCGGGTGTTTTTCTGCCCGCCCCGACGCCCGACGATCTTCACGGCCGCCAATCCGAGCGGGCCCGGAAGCCGGACCGGCCCGCCGCCACCCCCCGGAAAGTCCGCTGCGCCGCCCGCCCGCGCTCCCTACGCTGACCGCGTGCCCAGACCTTCCACGCCACCCATACCCCCGCCGCCCCCGCTCCCGTACACCCCCGCGTACCCGCTACGGACCGCGCGCCTGGACCTCCGTCCCGTCCGCCACGACGACTTCGCCGCCGTCCACGCCTATCAGCGCCGCCCCGAGGTCTGCCGTTACCTCTACTGGGGCCCGCACGACGAGGCCGCCTCCCGCGCCTCGATCGCCGACAAGGCGACCCGCACGACGCTGCGGCAGTCCGGCGACTTCCTCCAACTCGCCGTCGCCCTACGGGACTCCGGGACCCTGGTCGGCGACGTCACCTTCGTCTACACCCACCGCGCGCACCGCCAGGGCGGCATCGGCTACGTCTTCAACCCCGAGTACGCCGGCCGCGGTTACGCCACCGAGGCCGCCGGCGCCCTGCTCCGACTGGGCTTCGCCGAGCTCGGACTCCACCGCATCCAGGCCGAGTTGGACGGCCGCAACACCGCCTCCGCCAAGCTGCTGGAGCGCCTGGGCATGCGCCGCGAGGGCGAGCTGCGGGAGAACGAGTTCCTCGACGGCGAGTGGAGCGACGAGGTGATCTACGCGATCCTGGCGCGCGAATGGCGCGCCCGACAGGAGCGGGCCGCACGGCCGTGACACATGCGGCGGGGCGGGCCCCACGGCCCGCCCCGTCACGCTTCGCCCCAGGGGCGCTCAGGTCTCCGACCGGTACATCAGGTCCGTCTCGTGCGTGGTGAACCCCAGCCGCTCGTAGACCGTCACCGCGGCCACGTTGTCCGCGTCCACGTAGAGCATCGCGGTCGCCAGTCCCTGCGCCGCCAGGTGGCGCAGCCCGATCGCGGTCAGCGCCTTGCCCAGGCCGCCGCCCTGCGCGCCCGGCCGCACCCCGAGGACGTACACCTCGCCCAGGCCCTCCTCGGCGTGCACCTTCGTCCAGTGGAAGCCGACCAGGCGGCCGTCCTGCTCGGCGAGGAAGAAGCCCTTGGGGTCGAACCACGCCTCGGCCTTGCGGTCGTCCAGATCGCGCTGGGTCAGCGCGCCCTGCTCGGGGTGGTGCGCGAAGGCCGCCGCGTTGATCTCCAGCCAGGCCGCGTCGTCGACGTCCGGCTGGAAGGTCCGCACCGTCACACCCTCCGGCAGCGTCGGCTCGGCCAGCTCCCAGTCCGCCAGCGACCGCCGCATCTGCCGCAGCTCCCGGAACATCGACAGCCCCAGCGTCTGCGCAAGGTGCCGGGCGGCCGGGTGCCCGCCGTGCGCCCACACCCGCAGCCGGCGCCCGGACTGGGCCAGCAGCTCGCCGCCCAGCGCCCGCCCGTGGCCGCGGCCGCGGTAGCCGGGGTGGACGACGAGCTCGGCGGCCGGCGCCTCCACCGGATCGGTGTCCTCCAACTGCCCGTAGCCGACGAGCTGCTCGCCGTCCTCCCCGGGCGCGTACACCAACAGGTGCCGCACTCCCTCGCGGCGGCCGCCCCGCAACTGGAGCCGGCCCTGTTCGGACACGGCCGGCTGCCCGTCCGCCCGCGCGGCCCGCTCGATCAGCTCAAGGACGGCCCGGGCCCCTTCCGGTGCGAGCTCGTCGACCACCTCGACCCGGCGGCCGCCGTGCCCCATCTCCTGTGCAGCGTCAGTCATGTGTGAAGCGTACGACGCCGTCCCCACGTCGGGCGGGCACCGCGGACGCCGCCCCGGCCGGCCCCGCCACCGCCCGGCCACCCGGACGTCACCTCCGCCCCCTATCTCTCTACGCGCGTCGACAATATGCTGCCCACCGCTCAGCACCAGCCACGGAGGGGAACCATGCCAACGACACCTCAACGGCCGCGCCTGCGCGGCAGATTGGCGGCCGGCGCCGCCGTGCTCGCCACCGTCGCGGGCGTCGCCCTGACCGCCACCGCCCCGCCCGCCGGGGCCGACAGCGGCCGCCCGCACCGCCCGTCCCGCACGGTCGACGTCCAGTTGCTCTCCTTCAACGACTTCCACGGCAACCTCGAACCGCCGCAGGGCTCCTCCGGCACCGTCCAGCAGCGCCAGGCCGACGGGTCCGAGAAGACCGTCCCGGCCGGCGGCGTCGAGTACCTCGCGCAGTCCCTGCGCACCGCCCGCAAGGGCCACCCGTACTCCGTCACCGCCGCGGCCGGCGACGTCATCGGCGCCAGCCCGCTGCTCTCCGGCCTCTTCCACGACGAGCCGACCATCGAGGCGATGAACAGGCTGGGCCTGGACGTCACCTCCGTCGGCAACCACGAGTTCGACGAGGGCCGGGCCGAGCTGACCCGCATGCAGCGCGGCGGCTGCCACCCCAAGGACGGCTGCTACGAGAGGGGCCGGACCTTCAAGGGCGCCGCCTTCCCCTACCTGGCCGCCAACGTCACCGACGACAAGACGGGCAAGCCGATCCTCAAGCCGTACACGGTGTGGCAGCGCAACGGCGTCAGGATCGGCTTCATCGGTGTGACCCTCAAGGGCACCCCGGACATCGTCAACGCCGACGGCGTCAAGGGCCTGACCTTCCACGACGAGGTCGCCACCATCGACAAGTACGCCAAGGTCCTGGACCGCCAGGGCGTCAAGGCGATCGTCGCGCTCATCCACGAGGGCGGCATGCCGGCCTCCACCTCGTACAACGACGACTGCGACAGCCCCGGTCCGGGCGCGGGGATCTCCGGTCCGATCGTGAACATCGCCAAGCGCGTCAGCCCGAAGGTGGACGCGCTGGTCACCGGCCACACCCACCAGTCCTACACCTGCACCGTCCCGGACCCGGCCGGCCACCCCCGCACGGTCACCTCGGCCGCCTCCTACGGCCGCCTCTACACCGACACCACGCTCACCTACGACCGCCGCACCCACGACATCGTCCGCACCGCGGTGCACGGCCCGCACGCGGTCAACCACGTCGTCGACCGCACCCAGCCCAAGGCGCCGGACCTGACGTCCCTGATCGCCCGTTGGGACAAGCTGGCCGCCCCGATCGCCAACAAGCCGGTCGGCTACGTCTCCGCCGACATCAACGGCCGCGGCGCCGGCACCCCCGAGGAACCCCTCGGCGACCTGATCGCCGACGCCCAACAGGAGGCCACCGCGGCCCCCGACAAGGGCGGCGCCCAACTCGCGCTGATGAACCCCGGCGGCATCCGCTCCGACCTCGCCTACAAGGCGTCGGGCAAGGAGGGCGACGGCGTCGTCACCTACGCCGAGGCGTTCACCGTCCAGCCGTTCACCAACATGGTGCACGTCGTCGACCTGACCGGCGCCCACCTCCTGGCCGCCCTCCAACAGCAGGTCAGCGGCCCCAACGAGGCGTCCCCCAAGATCCTCCAGGTCTCCAAGGGCCTCAGCTACACCCTGGACATGACCAAGGCCGGCGCCGCCCGCGTCGTCACCGACACCGTCAGGCTCAACGGCGCGCCGGTGGACCCCGCCAAGACCTACCGCGTCGCCATGAACGAGTTCCTGGCCGGCGGCGGGGACGGCTTCCCCGCCCTCAAGCAGGGCACCAACAAGCACGTCGGCCCCTCCGACCTCGACGCCCTCACCACCTACCTGACGGCCCACTCGACGCCGTCCACCCCCCTGTCCCCACCGAAGGCGGATCGCATCACGGTGGTGAAGTAGCCACTCCTGAAGGGCCGTTCACCTTCGCCCCGCCCACGCCTACGGCCCCGGCCGCCCGCAACAGACGCGGACGCCCGGGGCCGCCGCATGCTGCGCCCGGCGCTCGGCACCCACGAAAACGCACCCGAAGATCCCAAGGAGCGACTCGAAGGACGGCGCCCACCCTGGGTCGCGCTGCGGAATGTGCGCGACCCCCGCCAGGACCACGCTGCCGGCCACATCGGTCACGGACTCGCTCGCCTCCTTCTGGGCCGGCGTTACCACCCTGCCCGTGTCGGCGTTGGCCGCGCCCGGCGATGTGATGCCCCATCAGGAGACGGGCCGTCCAGGGACGGACCCCCGAACGGCCCGAACCGTCCGAACCGCCCGGCCGGCCCGGGCGTCACCGATGTCCGGCGAAGTCCCCCGCGTGGTCGCCCGCCCACTGGGCGAAGGTGCGGGCCGGGTGGCCGGTGACGCGGGCGACGTCGTCGGTGACCGGGAAGGCCGGGGCGTCGATCGACTGGCCGAAGAGGTGGACGAGTTGGCGGGCGGCCTCGATGGGGAAGTGCGGGCCGGCCATCGCCTCGGCGGCCTCGTCCTCCGAGATCTGCTCGATGCGCGCCGGCCGGCCGGTGACCTCGGCGATCGCGGCGACCTGCTGGGTGTTGGTGAGCACCTCGGGCCCGGTGAGCCGGTGGATCTGGTGGGCGTGGGCGCCGCTGCGGTCCAGGAGGGCGACGGCGGCGGCGTCCGCGAGGTCGGCCTCGTGGACGGGGGCGCTCTGGGCGCCCGGGTGCGCATCGCGGACCACGCCGGTCGCGCGGATCGCCGGGGCCCAACGGAGGGCGTTGGTCGCGTAGTTGCCGCCGCGCAGGAAGGTCCACTCCAGACCAGACGCGCGTACCGCGCGCTCGGCTTCGGCGTGCGAGCGGGAGATGAAGTTGGTGTCGTCGACGGGCGAATCGGTGATCGAGAGCGAGGAGTTGAGGACGATGCGGCGGACGCCGGCCCGCTGGGCGGCGTCGATCAGCCGCTGCGCCGACGCGCCGCCGGCCGCCAGGTTGAGGAAGAGCGCCTCGGCGTCGGCGAGCAGCGGGGCGAGGTCGGGGTCCTCGACGAGGTCGGCGCGGACCACCTCGGTCCGGGCGGGGAGTTCGGCGCGGGCGGGGTCCCGGGTGAGGGCGCGGACCGGTACCCCCTGCTCCAGTAGGCGGCCGACAAGGCTGCGGCCGATGTTGCCGGTTGCTCCGGTGACCACGATCATGGATTCCTCCGGGGAGACGCGGGCGGCGGATGGCGCCGGGACGACGTTAGTTCAGTCCGTCGCCCGGGCACGGGAACGTCACGCGGCAAGATTTCGCCAAGGACGGCAGGACGATCTTCGCGTATCTCACATTCCGCCGGCGGGACTTGCGCTTCCGGGTCCCGCTCGTGGTGGGATGTGCTGATGCGAACCCCCACACGCATATCTTCACCCTCGCACCCGGCCTCGTCCCCGGCCGGTGCCCCCGCCGCAGCCTCCGCCCCCGCCCCGGAGGCCGGCGACCAGCCCCACATATCCGGGCCGTCGGACGGCCCTCAAGGCGACACCAGAGAGCTTCCGCCGGTCAACCCCTACGCGGACCTGGCCGCACTCGCCGACCCGGATCCGTCCCGGGCACCCGGCCGGGGCGGCGACCCGGAGCACGGCGCACCGCACGCCCCGCCTCCCCCGTACCGCGGCTACCTCAACGAGCGTGACGACAGCGACGATCCGCTCGGTCTCGGCCTGCGCTCGGACGACGAGGACGAGGACGCCTGGTCGCCGCCGAACCACCGCAAGCTGAAGCGGGGCATCTCGCGCTTCGCGGCCGTTCCGCGCACCATCAAGGCGCTGGTCGCGCTGGCGGCCTGCACGGGGGTGCTCGCCCTCGGCGACCGGTTCGCCGTGCTCTACGCGCAGAACAAGGCCGAGGACCAGGTGAAGTCGGCCCTGCACCTGCACGCCCGGCCCGAGGTGGACATCCACGGATTCCCGTTCCTCACCCAGGTCTTCGACAAGCGGCTCGACCAGGTCGACGTGGTGATCCCGGACGTCGCCGCCGACCGGGTCTCGCTGGCGAAGGTGTCGGCGACGGCCCGGAACATCCAACTGGACGGCGATCTGCCGACCGCCATCAAGGGCGCCACCATCGGCGAGATGCACGGCAGCGTGCTGCTCACCTTCGACGACATGAACCGCGAACTGGGCGCCTCCCAGGTGAAGTTCAGCGCCCTCGGCCCCAACGGGGTGCGCGCGGTCGGCGAACTTCCCGTCGCCGGGCACACCTTGCGGGTCCGGGCCGAGGCCCGCATCCACCGCATCGGCGACCGGGGCATCTCCACCGAGATCGGCCAGATGCGCCTGGACATCGGCGACATGGCCGTCTACCGCCCGGGCACCGGCGAGGGCGAGGGCCTGCGTCTGACCCAGAAGGGCGCCGCCGAACTCACCCGGCAGGTCGCCAAGGTCAAGTCGATGCTCAGCATCCCGGCCATCGCCAAGCGGATCGGCATCCCCCAGGAGTACATCGACGACGCCCTGCGCAGCGACGACAAGCTGCACGAGCTGATCGGCTCGCCGCGCTTCGTCCACCAGCTCATGACGGTCAACCTCGTCGACGTGGTGATGGACCACCCCTGGCTGCTCCAGAAGGTCGGCATCGACGCGAAGATGCTCGGCGCCCTCACCGACCTCACCAAGCCCCAGCTCGCCGACCGCCTCGCCCTCTCCTTCCAACTCCCCAAGACCCCGGGCAACATCCGCCTCGCCAACGTGTCCGTGGAACCCGACGGCATCCACGCCGACCTCACCGGTACGGAGCTGCCGTTCGGCGACGCGGCGAAGAACGGCGGCAAGGGCAACGGCGCGGGGAGGTAGGCGCGGGCCGCTCCGGGGGTTCCGGGACGGCCGGCTGCCTACGCGCTCGTATCGGAGGCGCCCGCCGGCCCGTCGGGCGCCTCCGCCGCACCCGACCGCCCCGGTATGTCCGGGGGCGGGGCGGCGGCGCCCGGCAGGGTGAGGAGGGCTTCGGTGCCGCCACCGGAGGCGTTGCGGAGGCGGACGCCGCCGCCGGCCTGCTCCGCGGTGCGGGCCACGATGGACAGCCCGAGTCCGCTGCCGGGCAGGCTGCGCGCGGCCGGGGAGCGCCAGAAGCGCTCGAAGACGTGCGGGAGGTCCTCGGGCGGGATGCCGGGGCCGTGGTCGCGGACGGTCAGCGCACCGTCCGCGAGGCGGACCTCGACCGTGCCACCGGACGGGCTGAACTTCACCGCGTTGTCGAGGAGGTTGACCACCGCCCGCTCCAGCGCGGCCGGCTCGGCGCGGACGTACCACGGGTCGAGGGCGGCGGTGAGGGTGAGGGACGGTCCGCGCAGCCGGGCCCGCTCCAGGGCGGAGCCGACGATGTCGTGCAGGGCGACCACGCGGACCGAGGACGCCTCGGTGCCCAGGCCCGTTTCCGCCGGCCGGGAGAGGACCTGGAGGTCGCCGATGAGCGCCGCCAACTCGCCCATCTGGGCCTTCACCGAGGCGAGCAGGGCCTCCTTGTCCGCGGCCGGGATCTTGCGGCCGGAGCGCTCGCTGCGCTCCAGCAGGTCGATGTTGGTCCGCAGCGACGTCAGGGGCGTCCGGAGCTCGTGGCCGGCGTCCGCGATGAGCTGCTGCTGGAGGTCGCGGGAGGCGGCCAGCGCGGCGGTCATGGCGTTGAACGACCGGGAGAGGCGGGCGATCTCGTCCTCGCCGTCGGTGGGGATGCGGATGGTGAGGTCCTGGGTGCGGGCGACGTGCTCGACGGCGGCGGTGAGCCGGTCGACGGGCTTGAGGGCCGCCCGCGCCACCCACAGGCCGGCCGTCGCCGCGCCCAGCACCCCCACCCCGGCGACGACCAGCAGCACCAGCGCGAGGTGGTTGAGCGGGTCGGTGACCTGGTCCATCGGCGCGGCCACCGAGATCGCCAGGCGGTTGCCCTGCGCGTCGGTGATCGGGCCGCGGTACGGGGAGGTCGAGACCCGCATCGCGACGCCCTTCTCGTCCTTGGTGGTGTGCACGGCGCCGGCCAGCCGCCCGTCGGCGACCGCCTGGTCCGCGTGCTGCGCGGGGATGGCGAACTTGCCGGGCGAGGTGCAGACGTAGCCGGACGGGGAGACCAACTGGATGGTGTACGGCGTCGGTTGGAAGCGGACGTTCAACGGGGAGCCGGCGCAGCGGGCGCTGATCGCCTGGACGTAGTCGGTGTTGACCTCGACGGTGCTCAGGGTGGTGTCGAGCTGCTCGGTGAGCCGGTCGCGGGTGATCAGCCAGCAGGCGGCGGCCGACAGCGCCACCGCGAAGGCGACCGCGACCGCGGTGAGCAGCGCCAGCCGGGAGCGCAGCGGGAGCTGGTGGAACCGCGTCAGGCCGAAGGCCCCGCCCGCCGGCCGCGCCCCGTCCGCGCCGCCGCCGTCGTGCGAAGCCTCGCCGCGGGGCGCCTCGGTGTGCGGCGCCTCGGCACCGGGCGCCCCCGGGCGGGAGCCGCCGGTGGCGTCCCCCGCGCCGGGCGTCGCGTGCGCGTCGTCGGTGCCGTTCATTCCGCTCCGCCCTCCAGCCGCAGCACATAGCCCACCCCGCGCACGGTGTGGACCAGCCGCGGCTCGCCACCGGCCTCCGTCTTGCGGCGGAGGTACATCACGTACACGTCCAGGGAGTTGGAGGTCGGCTCGAAGTCGAAGCCCCAGACGGCCTTGAGGATCTGCTCGCGGGTGAGGACCTGCCGCGGGTGGGCCAGGAACATCTCCAGGAGCGTGAACTCCGTGCGGGTCAGCTCCACGGGCCGGTGGCCGCGGACGACCTCGCGGGTGGCCAGATTCATCCGCAGATCGGCGAAGCCGAGGATCTCGCTCTCGTCGGGCTGGGCGGTGCCGGCCGCCGCGTACGAGCTGCGGCGCAGCAGGGCGCGGATCCGGGCGAGCAACTCGTCCAGCTCGAAGGGCTTGACGAGGTAGTCGTCGGCGCCGGCGTCCAGGCCGGTGACCCGGTCGCCGACGGTGTCCCGGGCGGTCAGCATCAGGATCGGCACGGTCACCCCGCCCGCCCGCAGCCGGCGGGCGGCGGTCAACCCGTCCATCCGCGGCATCAGCACGTCCAGCACGATCAGCTCGGGGTCGTAGGCGGCGACCTTCTCCACCGCGTCCAGACCGTCGACGGCCTGCTCCGTGCCGTACCCCTCGAAGGCCAGCGAGCGCTGCAGTGCCTCGCGGACCGCGGGCTCGTCGTCGACGATGAGGATGCGGGCGGGGTGGTCTCCGTGCTCGGCGGGGCTCATGTGCGTGTCTACCTCGGTGTGCGTGTGCGGACGACCGGCAGGAACTTTCTGGCTTCAGCCTGACACGGATGCCGCACCGGCGGACGCCCTGTGGACAACCGCCGGTGGACAGCCCCCGACCGGCGCCCGCCCCGCCCCGGCCCGACTCAGACCCCGCTGTTCCCGCCGCCGCTGCCGCCGCCGCGCAGCGCGTCGAGGTCGGCCTTGACCGTGTTGATCGGGATCGCGAAGCCGAGGCCGACGCTGCCCGCCTGGCTGCTGTCCGACGAACTGGGCGAGTACATGGCCGAGTTGATGCCGATGATCTGCCCCTGCATGTTGATCAAGGCGCCGCCGGAGTTGCCCGGGTTGAGCGCGGCGTCGGTCTGCAGGGCCTTGTAGCTGGTCTTGGACGAGCCGGTGTCGCCGTTGTACTGGTTGCCGCCGAACTCGAACGGCCAGCCACCGCCGCCGAAGCCGCGGCCCCCGCCCTGCCCCTGGCCCTGGCCTTGGCCCTGGTTCTGCCCGCCCTCCTTGGGGACGGTCACCTCGCGGTTGAGCGCGGAGATGATGCCGCTGGTCACCGAGCCGGTGAGACCCTCCGGCGAGCCGATCGCGACCACCGGGTCGCCGACCACCAGCTTGCTGGAGTCGCCGAGCACCGCGTGTGTGAGCCCCTTGCCGCCGACCACCTTGATCAGCGCGAGGTCCTTGTCGGGGTCGGTGCCGACCACCGTCGCGGTCTTCTTGCTGCCGTCGCTGAAGGTCACGCTGACCTTGTGCGCGCCGGCCACCACGTGGTTGTTGGTGACGATCTCGCCGTTGCTGGTGATCACCACGCCGGAGCCGGTGGACTGGCCGTCCGCGGTCCGCGCCTGGATCTCCACGATGGCCGGGCTGACCGCCTTGGCCACCCCGGCGACACCGCTGCCGCCGGTGTTCTGCCCGGCGTTGACGAGCGGGGTGGAGATGCCGCCCGACGTGGAGCCCTGCTGCGTGGCGCCGGCGATCAGCGCCGCGCTGCCGCCGCCTATCAGACCGGAGGCCAGCGCCACCGCCGCGATCAGCGCGACCGGCCGGCGGGCCCGGCGCCGCGGCTCGGGCGCGCCCGCACCGCCCGCCTCCGCGGGGGACGGCGTGTACGGGGGTGCCGGCGGAACGTCGCCCCCGTAGACGCGCTCGCTGCTGTGGCCGGTGCCGTACGCGTTGTCGTAGGAGTACGGCCGGTCCTGGGGCATCTCATCGCCGCTACGGCGGTAGCTCTCGGTCATGCCCACGACTCTGCTGCCGCTGCATGAGAACCGTCTGAGAACGCCCTGAGAGACCCGACAGAAGTGGGTATGCCCGGTATAAGGGCGCCTCCGGGAGCCCTAGTTGGGCGGGCGTCGGGCCCCGCCGGGACGCCGTGCGCCGCTCAGCCCCCGCACCCGCAGGACCGCCGCACCACCAGGCGCGACGGGAACTGCCGCAACCGCTCGCGGCGCGAACCCACCACCCGCAGCCCGTCGTCCAGCACCAGGTCGACCGCGGCCCGGGCCATCGCCTGCCGGTCCGAGGCCACCGTCGTCAGCGGCGGATCGGTGAGCGCCGCCTCCTTCACGTCGTCGAAGCCCGCCACCGCCAACTCGCCGGGGACGTCGAGCCGTAGCTCGCGGGCGGCCCGCAGCACGCCGATCGCCTGGTCGTCGGTGGCGCACATGATGGCCGGCGGCCGGTCCGGGCCGGCCAGCAGCTGCAGCGCGACCCGGTAGGCGTCGTAGCGGTTGTACGCCGCCTGGAAGTAGCGCCCCTCCGGGGACCGCCCGGACTCCAGCATGGCCCGCCGCCAGCCCTCGACGTGGTCGGTGACCGGGTCGCCGGACTTCGGGGTCTCCTCCGTGCCGCCCAGGAACGCGACGTACGGGTGGCCGTGCTCCAGCAGGTGCCGGGTGGCCAGTTGGGCGCCCCAGATGTCGTCGGTCATCACCGCGACGTCGTCGATCGCGTCCGGCCTGCGGTGCAGCAGCACCACCCGGGCGTCCCAGGCGTCGATCTCCGCGGCGGCGTGCTCGCTGGGGCCCTGGCTGATCAGGATCAGCCCGGCCACCCGCATCCCGAGGAACGCGCGCAGGTAGTGCACCTCGCGCTCGTCGAGGTAGTTGGCGTTGCCGACCAGCACCATCTTGCCGCGCTCGGAGGCGGCCTGTTCGACGGCGTGCGCCATCTCCGCGAAGAACGGCTGGCGGGTGTCGGGGACGATCAGACCTATGAGGTCGGTGCGGCGGGACGCCATCGCCTGCGCGACCCGGTCGGGTCGGTATCCGAGCTCCTTGATGGCGGCGAGCACCCGCTCGCGCGTGGCCGGGGCGACCGGCCTCGGTCCGTTGTTGATGACGTAACTGACAACGGCGGTGGACGTCCCCGCCAGTTTTGCTACGTCATCCCGCGTCACCTTGGCCACGCGCGGCAGTCTACGCGGGTGGTCCTACCGTCGGGCAGGCTGTGCGGCCCCGGATCCGGCGCCCGGCGAGGGCGCCCGCGCACCGGCCCGCTTGCCGCCGTCGCCGCCCTTCCCCGGCCGCCCGGCCTCCTCCTGTGCCTTGGCCTCCGCCGCGGCCCGCTCCACCTTCTCCGGCACCACGAAGCGGTAGCCGACGTTGCGGACGGTCCCGATCAGCGACTCGTGCTCGGGGCCCAGCTTGGCGCGCAGCCGCCGGACGTGCACGTCCACCGTCCGCGTACCACCGAAGTAGTCGTAGCCCCACACCTCTTGGAGGAGTTGGGCGCGGGTGAAGACCCGACCCGGGTGCTGCGCCAGGTACTTCAGCAGCTCGAACTCCTTGAAGGTCAGGTCCAGGACCCGGCCCTTGAGCTTGGCGCTGTAGGTGGCCTCGTCCACCGAGAGGTCCCCGGTGCGGATCTCCATGGGGCCGTTGTCGGTGGTGATCTGCTGGCGGCCCATCGCCAGCCTCAGCCGCGCCTCCACCTCGGCCGGCCCCGCGGTGTCCAGTATCACGTCGTCGACACCCCAGTCGGCGGTGACGGCGGCCAGTCCGCCCTCGGTGACCACCAGCACCAGCGGACAGCCCGGCCCGGTGGACCGCAGGAGCTGGCACAGGGACCGCACGTGCGGAAGGTCGCGGCGGCCGTCGATCAGTATGACGTCGGCCCCTGGGGTGTCGATCAGGGCCGGGCCCTCGGCGGGGGCCACCCGGACGCTGTGCAGCAGCAAGCCGAGCGCCGGGAGCACCTCCGTCGATGGCTGGAGGGCGTTGGTCAGCAGCAGAAGTGAGCTCACTCCCGACCACCTGCCCGGTCTTCGGCGAGCTCCGTCCTGTGCGGCTCGCTGTCCTGCACGCTTCGCTTGCCCATGACGTCTGGTTCCTCCTCGGTCCCTGCGACGGGGGCACCACCCGGCCCGGCCGGGGGAGTCTGCGGCACTGCTTCGTACGCGGCGCTTCCGGTCACGCGCTTTGCGTGCGCGAAAGCACAAAAGGATCCGGGGGCGACGCTGCCCGGATCCTTCCTCTGCCCAGCAGAATAGCTCACATGGCTTGCGGACCCGAGGGCGATTTTGCGCGATCTTGTGTTCCGTCGATCACAACGAGTGGTCACCGCGTGACCCTGTTGACGGACGACGGTGTGCGCATCGAGGCCGCCCACACCCCTCGGATCCCGGGCCCCGAAGGGCCGTACGCCCCCTCCCGCGCCCCCTTCCCCGCGCCCTCGGCCGACCTCGCCGTGGTCCTCGCGCACGGCTTCTCCGGCTCGCTCGAACGGCCCGCGCTGCGCCGCACCGCCGCCGCGTTGTCCCAGCATGCGGACGTGATCACGTTCTCGTTCCGGGGGCACGGGGGCTCCGGCGGCCGGTCCACCGTCGGCGACCGGGAGATCCACGACCTGACCGCCGCGGTCCGCTGGGCCCGCTCGCTGGGCCACCGCACGATCGCCACGGTGGGCTTCTCCATGGGCGGTTCGGTCGTGCTCCGGCAGGCCGCGCTGCACGGCCGGCGGGCGGCGGTGGCGGGCCCGGGGGAGCACGGGGAGCGCACGGATGCGTGGCCGGATGCGGTGGTCGCGGTCAGTGCCCCCGCGCGGTGGTACTACCGGGGCACCGCGCCCATGCGGCGCCTCCATTGGGTCGTGACGCGACCCACCGGGCGGCTGGTCTCCCGCCTCGGATTGCGGACGCGGATCCATCCCGAGGAGTGGGCCGCGATCCCCCTCTCCCCCACCGAGGCGGTGCCGCTGATCGCGCCCACGCCGCTGCTCCTCGTCCACGGCGACCGCGACCCGTACTTCCCGGTGGACCATCCGCGGATGCTGTGGGCCGCCGCCGACCCGGCCACCGCCGAGCTCTGGCTCGAACCGGGCTTCGGCCACGCGGAGAACGCCGCCGGCCCGGAGCTGCTGGACCGGATCGGGCGCTGGATCGCCCGACGGGCCCGGCGGACGGACTGACCCGGGCGCTGCCCCCGGAGACGACCGAGGGGCATCCCCTGGGGGATGCCCCAACGCCCCGCACCCCGGGGGCCGTTCGCCGAGGCCGCCCCCTGGGCGCCTACCCCGCCTCCGTCACGGCCTCCGCGAACTGGGCCGCGTACAGCCGGGCGTAGGCGCCCCCGGAGGCCAAGAGGGCGTCGTGGTCGCCCTGTTCGACGATCGCGCCGTTCTCCATGACCAGGATGACGTCGGCGTCGCGGATCGTGGAGAGGCGGTGGGCGATGACGAAACTGGTGCGGCCGGTGCGGAGTTGGGCCATCGCGTGCTGGATGAGGACCTCGGTGCGGGTGTCGACCGAGCTGGTGGCCTCGTCCAGGACGAGGATCGCCGGCTCCGCGAGGAAGGCCCGGGCGATGGTGATCAGCTGCTTCTCGCCGACCGAGACGTTGTCGCCCTCCTCGTCGATGACGGTGTCGTAGCCGTCCGGGAGGGTGCGGACGAAGCGGTCGACGTGGGTGGCCCTGGCCGCCTCGACGACCTTGTCGCGGGAGGTGCCCTCGGGGGCGCCGTAGGCGATGTTCTCGGCGATGGTGCCGCCGAAGAGCCAGGTGTCCTGGAGGACCATGCCGATGTTGGCGCGCAGCTCCTCGCGGGACATCTCGGCGATGTCCACGCCGTCGAGGGTGATCCGGCCACCGCGGACCTCGTAGAACCGCATCAGGAGGTTGACCAGGGTGGTCTTGCCGGCGCCGGTCGGGCCGACGATGGCGACGGTCTGGCCGGGGCGGACGGTGAGCGAGAGGCCGTCGATGAGCGGCTTGTTCTCGTCGTAGCGGAAGGAGACGTCCTCGAAGGCGACCCGACCGGTGACCTGCTCGGGGCGGGCCGGCTGCGCGGCGTCCGGGGCCTGCTCGGGGGCGTCGAGGAGTTCGAAGACCCGCTCGGCGGAGGCGACGCCGGACTGGACGAGGTTGGCCATCGCCGCGACCTGGGTCAGCGGCTGGCTGAACTGGCGGCTGTACTGGATGAACGCCTGGACGTCACCGAGCGACAGCGCGCCGGAGGCCACCCGCAGACCGCCGACCACGGCCACCAGCACGTAGTTGAGGTTGCCGATGAACATCATCGCGGGCTGGATGATCCCGGAGATGAACTGGGCCCGGAAGCCGGCCGCGTAGAGCGCCTCGTTCTGCTCGCGGAAGAGTGCGGCGGACTCCTTCTGGCGGCCGAAGACCTTGACCAGGGAGTGGCCGGTGTACATCTCCTCGATGTGCGCGTTGAGCTTGCCGGTGGTCTTCCACTGGCGGACGAACTGCGGCTGGGCGCGCTTGCCGACCTTGGTGGCGACGACGACCGAGACCGGCACGGTGACCAGCGCGACCAGCGCCAGCAGCGGCGAGATCCAGAACATCATCCCCAGCACGCCCAGGATCGTCAGCAGCGAGGCCATGATCTGGCTGAGGGTCTGCTGGAGCGTCTGCTGGATGTTGTCGATGTCGTTGGTCGCGCGGGAGAGCACCTCGCCGCGCTGCTGCTTGTCGAAGTGGCTCAGCGGCAGCCGGGCCAGCTTCTCCTCGACCTGCTCGCGCAGCCGGAAGACGGCGCGTTGGACGACCCGGGTGGCGAGCCGGGCCTGGGTGAAGCCGAAGGCGGCGGAGCCGGCGTAGATCAGGACGGCGCCGAGCAGGATGGTGCCGACGGCGCCGAAGTCGACGCCGTGGCCGGGGACCACCGGCATGGCGCCGAGCATGTCGGCGAAACCGCCCTGGCCGTGCGCCCGCAGCTCGGTGACGGCCTGTGCCTTGGTCAGGCCCTCGGGCAGGTGGCGGCCGATGACGCCGGCCATGATCAGGTCGGTGGCGCGGCCCAGCACCTTCGGGCCGACGACGGTCAGCGCCACGCTCAACACGCCCAGCAGCAGCGCCACCGCGACGATGCCGCGCTCCGGTCGCATCTGGGCCAACAGCCGCTTGCCGGAGCCCTTGAAGTCCAGGGACTTCTCGACCGGGCCGCCCATCATGCGGGCCATCGGGCCGCCGCCGGGGGCCGGGCCGCGGCGGGGGGTCGACCCGGTGGTCTCGCCGGCGGTGTCGGCGGGCGTCCGGTCGGGGGCCCGCCCCGCGGCCGGGTCCTGCTTGTCCGCGGTGGTCACGCCGCCTCCTGCTCGGTGAGCTGGGAGAGCACGATCTCCCGGTAGGTCTCGTTGCCGGCCATCAACTCGGCGTGGGTGCCGGTGCCCACGATCCGCCCCGCGTCCAGGACCACGATCCGGTCGGCGCCGCGGATCGTGGAGACCCGCTGGGCGACGATCACCACGGTGGCCCGGTCGGTCTCCCGGGCCAGCGCGGCGCGCAGGGCCGCGTCGGTGGCGTAGTCCAGTGCGGAGAAGGAGTCGTCGAAGAGGTAGATCTCCGGCTTGCGGACCAGGGCGCGGGCGATCGCCAGCCGCTGCCGCTGGCCGCCGGAGACGTTGGAGCCGCCCTGCGCGATCGGCGCCGCCAGGCCGCCCTCCATCCGCTCGACGAACTCCCGGGCCTGCGCGGTGCCCAGCGCCTGCCACAGCTCCTCGTCGGTGGCGTCCGGATTGCCGTACCGCAGGTTGCTGGCGACGGTCCCGGAGAAGAGGTACGGCTTCTGCGGCACCAGGCCGATGACGGCGGCCAGGGTCTCCGGGGCGAGGGTGCGCACGTCCTCGCCGTTGACCAGGACCGCGCCGCCGGTGGCGTCGAAGAGCCGGGGCACCAGCCCCAGGAGGGTGGACTTGCCGGATCCGGTGGAGCCGATGACCGCGGTGGTCTCCCCGGGGCGGGCGATCAGCGAGACGTCCTTGAGGACCGGCTGCTCGGCGCCGGGGAAACGGAACTCCACGTCGCGCAGCTGAAGTTCGCCGTGGCGGCGCAGCGTGGTGACCGGCTCGGCGGGCGGGGTGACGCTGGACTCGGTCGCCAGCACCTCCTGGATGCGCTCGGCGCAGACCTCGGCGCGCGGCAACGTGATCACCATGAACGTCGCCATCATGATCGACATCAGGATGTACATCAGGTAGCTGAGGAAGGCCGCCAGCGCCCCGATCTGCATCTGGCCGCCGTCGATGCGCAGCCCGCCGAACCACACCACGGCCACGCTGGAGAGGTTCACGATCAGCATCACCAGCGGGCCCATCATCGACATCAGCCGGCCGGCGCGGATCGAGACGTCGTACAGGTCGGTGTTGGCCCCGGCGAACCGCTCGCGCTCGTAGCGGTCCCGGACGAAGGCGCGGATGACGCGGATGCCGGCGATCTGCTCGCGCAGCACGCGGTTGACGGTGTCGATGCGCTCCTGCACCCCGCGGAACAGCGGGCGCATCCGGCGCACGATGAGTGAGACGAGGATCCCGAGGACCGGGACGATGACCAGGAGGAGCGCCGACAGCGGCACGTCCTGGTTGAGCGCCATCACCACGCCGCCGACGCACATGATCGGCGCCGAGACCATCAACGTGAACGTCATCAGCACCAGCATCTGGACCTGCTGGACGTCGTTGGTGGTGCGGGTGATCAGCGACGGCGCGCCGAAGCCGCCGACCTCCCGGGCGGAGAAGGACTGCACCTGGTCGAAGACCGCGGCCCGGATGTCCCGGCCCAGGGCCATGGCCGTACGGGCGCCGCAGTAGACCGCGCCCACCGCGCAGGTGATCTGAAGCAGCGTCACCGCGACCATGAAGCCGCCGATCCGCAGGATGTAGCCCGTGTCCCCCTTCACGACACCGTTGTCGAGGATGTCGGCGTTGAGGGTCGGCAGATAGAGCGTGGCCAGCGTCTGGACGAGCTGGAGCAGGACGATCAGGGATATGGAGCGCCTGTAGGGCCGCAGATGCGCCCGCGCGAGTCGGACCAACACAGGCCGGAGCCTATGCGAACGGTTGCCCCGGCCAATCGAATTTCTCCGAACCGTGCGGGAATCTTCCCGGACAGCCACAAGTCTTTACCCGGACTTGCCCCGGCCCGGGCCGGCCGCCGCGTACGCCATGATGGGAGGCGGCAAGAGCCCCCGACACGAAGAGGCCGCCGTGACAACAACTGGCACCGTGCGCTACTGGGCCGCGGCCAAGGCCGCCGCCGGCACGGCGGAGGAGCCGTACGCGGCGGCGACGCTCGCCGAGGCGCTGGACGCGGCGCGCACCGCGCACGCCGCGGACCCCGAGTTCGGCCGCGTCCTGCTGCGCTGTTCCTTCCTGGTGGACGGCGTCCAGGTCGGCTCCCGCGACCATGCGCAGGTGTCGCTGTCGCAGGGCGGCACCGTCGAGGTCCTGCCGCCGTTCGCCGGAGGATGAGCAGAGGGTCATGAGCGACAACCAGCACCAGCCGCACCAGAACCCGTACCCGTACGGGCAGCAGCCCTACGACCCTTACGCGCAGCCCCAACAGCAGCCGCCCCAGGCCCACCAGCCGTACCCGCCCCAGCCCCAACAGCCCTACGGCTACGAGGGATACGACGGGTACGAGGACTACCACGGCTACGCCGGCCAGGCGGCCCACGAGCAGTCGCACGGGCAGCCGCAGCCGTCCGCCCCCTACGGGCAGGACGCCTACGCCGCCCCGGCGCCCGCCGCCCACCAGCCCCAGGCCGCCGCCTACGGGCCCGCGCACGGGACCACCGCCACCGCGGAGCCGGCGCCGGCCGACGCCCCGCCGGCCGCGCCCGCCGCACCCGCCGCGCCGCTGAAGCCCAACCAGCTCGCCCGCGCCGAGGGCCGCTCGCCGATCATCCCGCCCGGGATCCAGCCGGCCGCGCTGACCGCGGTGCTGGCCCTGCTGCTGGCGCTGGCCGCGCCGGTCGCCCGCCCGCTCCTCGCGGTCCCCGTGGTGCTGCTCCAGGCCGTCACCGCCGCCGGCTGGTTCCGGCTGAACGGCATGTGGCCGGCCCGCCAGGGCATCGCGCTGGCCTTCCTGGGCGGCGTGGCCACCGACGTCGGGCTGCTCACCACCCCGCGCGAGGACGCGCCGCTGGTGGCCCTCGGCACGCTCGGCGTGTGGTGCCTGCTGGTCATCGTGCTCCAGTTGCGCAACCGCTCCAGCGCGGACGAGCGGATGTACGCGCTGACCGCGGGCCTGACCTCGTCCGCGCTGGCCGTGCTCGCCTCCGGCCACCTGGCCGCGGACCCGAACGCGGTGGTGGTCGGCGCCGCCGCGGTCGCCCTGGCCGTGCTCGTCCGGGCGCTGCCGCTGCCCGGTCCGGTGACGCTGGTGCTGGGCCTGCTGGCGGGTGCCGGCGGCGGCCTGGCCGCCGCGCAACTGACCGGCATGGGGACCGCCGGCGCGCTGCTCGGCCTGGCGGCCGGCGGCTGCGCCCTGATCGGCCTGCGGGTGGCCAGCTACGACTACCCGTCGAAGTTCGTGCACATGACCGCGGGCGTCGCCCTGCCGCTGGCCCTGGCGGCCCCGGCGGTCTACGTCCTGGGCCGGGCCCTGGGGTAGCCCCGGGCCGCGAGGTCTGCCACGCAGCGCCGCGGCGGCCGTACGGAGCGCACGGTTGTGCGCTCCGTACGGCCGCCGTTCCCGTTCTCCCGACCGGTTCGTCTAGGGTTCCCGGAGCGCGGGCTGGGGGCCCGCGCTCCGGAGTGGACGAATCGACCGGGGCCCGTCCGGCCCGGCGGTCGCGAGTGGGGGTAGTGGTTCGATGCGCGCACTGAAGGTGCTGCTGGTGCTCGTCGTCATATTCGGCGGGCTGTTCGTGGCGGCCGACCGCGTCGCGGTCAACCTCGCCGAGAGCAAGGCGGCGGACAAGCTCGGAAGCATGAACGGGATCACCTCGACGCCCAAGGTCTCCATCAAGGGCTTCCCGTTCCTGACCCAGGTCGCGGCACGCAACCTCGACGAGGTGGACGCCGACCTCGACCACCTGGCGGCCCGCTCCGAAGGCCGCACGCTGACCCTCAAGCACATGTCGGCGCAGTTCCACGACGTGGCGCTGACCAGCGACTACTCCTCCATCGAGAGCGCGGCCTCGGCCACCGCCACCGCCGAGATCTCCTATGCGGACCTGACCAACGCGGCCGGCGGCGGCGTCAAGATCTCCTACGGCGGCGAGAAGGACGGCCACGCCCAGGTCAAGATCTCCCCGAACGTCCCGCTGCTCAGCTCGTTCGAGGTGACCGGCACGATCGACATCGTGCACGGCGACACCGTCCGGGTGCGGGCCGACCACATCCCCGCCATGTGCCGGGCGCTGCCGAGCTGCGAGCGCGAGGTGCGGACCCAGACCGACCACGGCTGGAAGCTGGACCAGCTGCCGGGCAACCTGAAGCTGGAGAAGCTCACCGCGACCGCGCAGGGCATCTCCGTCACCGCCTCCGGCACCAACGTCAAGATCACCGGCTGACCCGCCGGCGGGTGGCGGGCCGCCCCACCGGGCCGCCACCCGTCCACACCCTGAGACACCCCGGTCCGAACGCCAGAACCCCCACCCGCGACGGCGCTCCCCCGCGCGGTGCGCGCCCACCCCACACCCTCGCGCGTCCCACATCACGGACAATCACGTCTCGCCATTCGACACACCGGTGACATGCCGCGCTCCGCCTCCCTACGATCGGAGCCATGCAGAGCGCATTGAGCGGTCTCCGTCCACGGGGACAGGCGGTACTGACGAAGCGGCGGGCAGTCGACCTGTGCCGCGTCGCCGCCATGCTCTGTCGCCCTGTCTGACGGGCCGCATCCCTCCCGTCGCCCCGGCCGTCGGCCGCCCCTGAAGGCCGTCCTCACACCCGTACCCGCCCAGCGCTGCGCGCCTCCCGGCCACGCCGCGCCGTCCGCGGTACCCGTGCACCCTCAAGCCCGCCCCCCGCAACTGCCCCGGAGGAGAGAAGAACATGAGCCGTAGCGACGTCCTGGTAGACGCCGACTGGGTCGAGGCACACCTGGACGACCCGAAGGTCGTCCTCGTCGAGGTCGACGAGGACACCTCGGCCTACGACAAGAACCACCTCAAGAACGCCGTCCGGATCGACTGGAAGAAGGACCTCCAGGACCCGGTCCGCCGCGACTTCGTCGACCAGGAGGGCTTCGAGAAGCTGCTCTCGGCGAAGGGCATCGCCAACGACGACACCGTCGTCCTCTACGGCGGCAACAACAACTGGTTCGCGGCCTACGCCTACTGGTACTTCAAGCTCTACGGGCACGACGGCGTCAAGCTGCTCGACGGCGGCCGCAAGAAGTGGGAGCTGGACTCCCGCGACCTGGTCGACGGCTCCGAGGTCCCGCAGCGCCCGGCCACCACTTACAAGGCCAAGGCCCAGGACACCTCGATCCGCGCCTTCCGTGACGACGTCGTCGCCGCGATCGGCACCAAGAACCTGGTCGACGTCCGCTCCCCCGACGAGTTCAGCGGCAAGCTGCTCGCCCCCGCCCACCTCCCGCAGGAGCAGTCGCAGCGCCCCGGCCACGTGCCCAGCGCCCGCAACATCCCGTGGTCGAAGAACGCCAACGACGACGGCACCTTCAAGTCCGACGACGAGCTCACCGCCCTCTACGAGCAGGAGTCCGTCGACCTGGCCAAGGACACCATCGCCTACTGCCGGATCGGCGAGCGCTCCGCGCTGACCTGGTTCGTGCTGCACGAGCTGCTCGGCCAGAGCAACGTCAGGAACTACGACGGCTCCTGGACCGAGTACGGCTCGCTGGTCGGCGTCCCGATCGAGCTCGGCGCCAACAAGTAAGCCCGAGAGCCCCTCTCTACCCCTCAAGGAAGTACCCCTATGTGTGGAGCACAGGCCGGCGGCCCGGACGCCTCGACCATCAAGCCCGGTGAGACCACGATCCAGGGCAGCGTGACCCGCGACGGCCAGCCCGTCACCGGTTATGTCCGCCTGCTGGACAGCACCGGCGAGTTCACCGCCGAGGTCCCCACCTCCGCGACCGGACAGTTCCGCTTCTACGCGGCCGAGGGCACTTGGACCGTGCGCGCCCTCGTGCCCGGCGCCAGCGCGGACCGCACCGTCGTCGCCCAGAAGGGCGGGCTGGCGGAGGTCGCCATCGCCGTCTGACGACGCGCGCAGACGGGCCCGTGCCGCGGGCCCGTTCGGCCCACCGTTCGGCCCGGAGGGCCGCACCCCAGGGGTTTGGACGCCTTGGCTGTGGGGTGCGGTCCTCCGGCCTTCTTTCCGGGGCCCCGCGGACTTACCGTGGACGTATGTACGCGCATGCGCACCACCCACCCACCCCGCCGCAGCGCCGCCACCGCCGGTACTTCGTCCTCATGACGGTGTGCCTGGTGCTGTTCGTGCTGGCGTGGAGCCTGGTGCGGCTGTGGTCGGTGCCGGCCGCGGTGGCGATGTGCGTCGTCGCCATGGTCATCCCGCCCGTCGCGGCCATCGTCGGCAACCGCCGGGAGCCGGGCGAGCGCTGGTGGGACGAGTCCGGGGACCCGGAGTCCGACCGCTGGTGGCGGGAGTTGGACGACCGGGACGACGAGGACCGCCGCCGCAGTTGACCCCCGCCCGCGCACCCTCGGCCGCGGGCCTCAGTAGACGAGCGCCTGGACGCCGTCCGGCATGATCTCGCTCACGAAGAGCTGGGAGCCGGCGATGCCCGCCCCCTCGATCAGGTCCTTCTCCTCGATGCCGCGCCGCGCCGCGCACTGCGTGCATACCGTGATCGCCCCGCCGCCCGCGCGGATCCCCTCGATCAGCTCCGGCAGCGGCGCCGCGTGCGGCAGCTCGAACTCGGCCGCCCGCCCCGGCAGCGCGAACCACACCGACTCCCCCGTCAGCCACAGCGACACCTCCACGCCGCTGGCCACCGCCACCGCCGCCACCGTGAACGCCTGCGAGCACCGCTCGGGCGCGTCCGCGCCCGCCGTCACCTTGATCACCAGCTTGTTCGCCATGGCCCAAGAGTAGGCGCGGGCGGGCCGGCGGACCGGGGACGCCCCGTGGGAGCCGGAGCGCCGGTCCCGGGAGCCGGGACGGACCTCACAGCGCCGCCGCCGACGGCGCCGACTAGACTCGCAGGCGGTCCGTAACACCTCACTCCGCCCAAGGAGCGCGCCCGTGCTTGAGGCATTCTTCACCACCCTGCTGGTTCTGGTCGGCGTCGGCGTGATCGCTTTCGCCGGGCTGACCTGGAAGAAGCTCTACCAGGGCCAGCGCTGACACCTTCCGTCCCCACAACAGATCGCCTGAGCTCATGATCGAGATCCCGTCCGACCTGAACCCGTCCCTGGTGCCGCTCGTCTTCCTCCTCGGCCGTTGGGAGGGCGCCGGCGTCTTCGACTTCCCCGGCGCGGAGAAGTGCAACTTCGGCCAGGAGGTCGTCTTCAGCCACGACGGCCGCGACTTCCTTGAGTACACCTCGCACACCTGGGTGCTCGACAACGAGGGCAAGCAGGTCCGCCCGTTGGAGACGGAGACCGGCTTCTGGCGGGTCGACGGGAACAAGGTCGAGGTCGTGATGACCCGCGACCAGGGCGTCGTCGAGATCTGGTACGGCGAACTGGCCGACCAGAAGCCGCAGATCGACCTGGCCACCGACGCCGTCGCGCGGACCGCCGCCGCCGGCCCGTACAGCGGTGGCAAGCGCCTGTACGGCTACGTCAAGGGCGACCTGATGTGGGTCGGCGAGAAGGCCACCCCCGAGGTGCCGCTGCGCCCCTACATGTCCGCGCAGCTCAAGAAGGTCGCCGACCTCAAGGAGTGGGCCGAGAGCCTGCCCGACGACATGCCCGACGGCGTCTCCTTCTTCCGCCCGGACGGCACCCCGTACGAGGGCTGAGCCCCACCCGTGGCCGTCCGGCCGCGCACGAGAACCTGACAACGACGACGCCCCGCGGGGGAAGTCCGGTGAGAGTCCGGCGCTGACCCGCAACGGTAAGCGGAACGCCCCAACGGGCCGGTTCCGCAAGCCCGATCACCCGCGGCGGCGCCGGATCCGCACCAACTCGCCGTGGACTGCGAGGGGACGCCGCCATGGCCTGGCTCCGGGCCGCCGCTCCTTGCCCGCGGCCCGAGCCGAAGGCGAAAGCCCCGTGGCACGCCCCACCCGCACCCTCCCCCTGGCCGCCGCGCTGGTCGCCGTGCTGCTCGTCTCGCTGCTGTGCGGGACCGGCCTCGGCGCCGCCGGGATCGGCTGGCCGCAGGTGCTGCGCTACCTCGGTGCCGGGCTGACCGGCGGCACCCTCAGACCCGACGAGGTGGCCGCCTACACCATCGTCTGGGAGCTGCGGTTCCCCCGGGCACTGCTCGCCGCCGTCGTCGGCGCCGGGCTCTCCGCCATCGGCGTCGCCGTCCAGGCCCTGGTCCGCAACGCCCTCGCCGACCCGTTCGTGCTCGGCATCTCCTCCGGTGCGGGGGTCGGCGCCAACGCCGTCATGCTCTTCGGCGCGCTCGCCGCGCTCGGCGTCTGGGCGCTGTCCGTCTCGGCGTTCCTCTCCGCGCTGCTGGCCATGGCCCTGGTCTACGCGGCCGCCCGGACCGCCCACGGGCTGACCCCGATGCGGCTGGTGCTGACCGGGACGGCCATGTACTACGGCTTCTCCGCGGTCACCACCCTGATGGTGTTCACCGCCGACCGCGGCGAGGCGGCCCGCTCGGCGATGATGTGGCTGCTGGGCAGCCTGAGCGGGGCCGGCTGGGGTTCGGTCCCGATCGCCGCCGCCGCGGTCGCCGCCGCCCTGGTCCATCTCCGGCTCTCCGCCGGCCGGTTGAACGCCCTGGCCATGGGCGACGAGACCGCCGCCGCGCTGGGCGTGGACCCCGAACGGCTGCGCCGCGAACTGTTCGTGGTGGCCGCCGGGGCCACCGGCGCGGTGGTCGCGGTCTCCGGCGCGATCGGCTTCGTCGGGCTGATGGTGCCGCACGCCACCCGGATGCTGGTCGGGGCCGACCACCGCCGGGTGCTGGCGCTCGCCCCGCTGCTCGGCGCGGTGTTGATGGTCTGGGTCGACGTGCTCTCCCGGGTGCTGCTGGCCCCCGTCGAACTGCCCGTCGGGGTGCTCACCGCCGTCCTCGGCGTGCCCTGCTTCGTCCTGCTGATGCGGCGCAGCCGCTACACCTTCGGGGGCGGTTCCTGATGCGTCTGGACATCACCGGACTGTCGGTGGCGGTGGCCGGGCGGCGCCTGGTCCACGACGTCACCCTCACCGCCGGCAGCGGGCGGCTCGTCGGGCTCGTCGGCCCCAACGGCAGTGGGAAGTCAACCCTGTTGCGCTGCGTCTACCGCGCGCTGCGTCCGGCCGCCGGCAGCGTCCTCCTCGACGGCGCCGACCTGCACGCGCTGACCGCCCGCGAGAGCGCCACGTTGCTGGCCGCGCTGCCCCAGGAGTCCGGCACCGACTTCGACTTCACCGCCGCCGAGGTCGTCGCCATGGGCCGGCTGCCGCACCAGCGCGGCTCCGGCCGGCCCAGCGCCGCGGACCGCGAGATCTGCGCCCGCGCGCTGACCCGGGTCGGCGCCGACCACCTCGCCGACCGCGGCTTCCTCGGCCTCTCCGGCGGCGAGAAGCAGCGCGTCCTGATCGCCCGCGCGCTCACCCAGGAGCCCCGCGTCCTGGTCCTCGACGAGCCCACCAACCACCTGGACATCGCCCAGCAGTTGGAGGTCCTGGCGCTGGTTCGGGACAGCAACCTGACGGTGCTGACGGCGCTGCACGACCTCAACCTGGCCGCCGTGCACTGCGACGAGCTGCACGTGCTGTCCGCCGGCCGGATCGTCGCCTCCGGGCCGCCGCACGACGTGCTCACCGCCGCGCTGCTGGCCGAGGTCTTCGGCGTCCGCGCGCACCGCGTCCAGCACCCCGAAACCGGCGCCGTCCAGCTCCTGTTCGACCGCCTGCCCGCCTCCTGAGGACCGTGAGGACCCCGTGACCGACACCCCGCACCCCGCCCGCCGCCTCCGCCCGGCCGCCTGGCTCAGCGCCCTGGCCCTCGCCCTCACCGGCTGCGGCGCCCACGTGGCCACCGGGTCCGCCGGCACCGACGACCGCCCCGTCACCCTCACCAACTGCGGCACCCGCACCACCTACCCGCACACCCCGCGCCGGGTCGTCACCAACGACGTCGGCATCACCGAGATCATGTTCGCGCTGGGCCTGGAGAACCGGATGGCCGGCTACGTCATGCCGGACGACAAGGGCGACCTGAGCAAGGTCCCGTGGAAGGCCGCCTACGGCAAGGTCCCCTGGCTCTCCAAGAAGGCCATCACCAAGGAGATCGCCCTCGACGCCAAGGCGGACCTGGTCTTCGCCGGCTGGAACTACGGCTTCGGCGAGGGCGACGGCCTGACCCCCGCCGCCCTGAAGAAGCTGGGCGTCGACTCGTACGTCCTGACCGAGTCCTGCCACAACGGCACCGACTCCGCCGCCCGCGGCGTGATGCCACCCCTGGAGGCGCTCTACGCCGACCTGACCAACCTCGGGAAGCTCTTCCACGTCGAGGACCGCGCCCAGGCCCTCATCCGCACCTACCGCAAGCAGGTCGCCGACGCCGCGGCCCACGCCCCGGCCCACCGCCCCACCGTCTTCCTCTACGACTCCGGCCAGGACAAGCCGATGACCGCCGGCGAGTACGCCGCCGCGCACGACATCATCACCAAGGCCGGCGGCGACAACGTCATGAAGGACCTCAAGGACTCCTGGACCACCGTCGGCTGGGAGACCGTCGTCGCCCGCGACCCCGACGTCATCGTCGTCAACAACTACGGCGACACCACCGCCGCGCAGAAGAAGGCGTTCCTGGAGTCCTACGCCCCGCTCGCCACCGTCTCCGCCGTCAAGCACCACCGCATCTACGTCATGGACTACGCCGAACTCGTCGAGAGCCCCCGCAACCCCACCGCCATCGCCGACCTCGCCCGATATCTCCGAGGAGTGCACACCGGCTGACCGCCCTCCTACACTGGCCGTGTGGTGACCACCGACTGGCAGAGCGACCTCCGCAGGCGCGGCTACCGCCTGACCCCGCAGCGGCAACTGGTGCTGGAGGCGGTCGACAGGCTGGAGCACGCCACCCCGGACGACATCCTCACCGAGGTGCGCAAGACCGCCGGCGGCATCAACATCTCCACCGTCTACCGCACCCTGGAGCTGCTGGAGGAGCTGGAGCTGGTCAGCCACGCCCACCTCGGCCACGGCGCGCCCACCTACCACCTCGCCGACCGTCACCACCACATCCACCTGGTGTGCCGGGACTGCACCGACGTGATCGAGGCGGACCTGTCGGTGGCCGCGCCGTTCACCGCCACCCTGCGCGAGCAGTTCGGCTTCGACACCGACCTGAAGCACTTCGCGATCTTCGGCCGGTGCGCGTCCTGCACCCGGCAAACCGGACAGGGCGGCCGGGACGCCGAGGGAAGCGGGTAGCTCCGCGGCCGGTGGTCGTAGGCTGGGCCCATGCTGCGACATTCATCCGCCAGCCCCCTGCTGTCGCTGCCCGGCGCCGTCCCCGCCGAGGCCCCCGACGAAGGCGTCGCCGCGCACTACGGCGACCTGTTCCGGGAGCAACGCGCGCTCGCCGACGGCTCCGGCTTCGTGGACCTCTCGCACCGCGGCGTGGTCACCGTCAGCGGCCCCGAGCGGCTGAGCTGGCTGCACCTGCTGCTGACCCAGCACGTCAGCGAACTCCCGCCCGGCCGGGCCACCGAGGCGCTGATCCTCTCCGCGCACGGCCACGTCGAGCACGCGCTCTACCTCGTCGACGACGGCGAGACGACGTGGCTGCACACCGAGCCCGGCAAGCAGGAGGAGGTGATCGCCTACCTGGAGAGCATGAAGTTCTTCTACCGGGTCGAGGTCGCCGACCGCACCGACGCGTTCGCCGTCGTCCACCTCCCGGCCGGCTCCATCACCGAGGCCCCCGAGGGCACCGTCGTCCGGGAGACCCCGCACGGCCGCGATCTCTTCCTCCCCCGCGCCGAGTTGGAGTCCTTCGCGGCGGAGCACGGCCCCGCGATCGGGGTGCTGGCCCTGGAGGCGCTGCGCGTCGAGGCGCACCGCCCGCGGCTGGGGCTGGAGACCGATCACCGCACCATCCCGCACGAGGTCGGCTGGATCGGCGGCGCGGTCCACCTCCAGAAGGGCTGCTACCGCGGTCAGGAGACCGTCGCCCGGGTCCAGAACCTCGGCAAGCCGCCGCGCCGCCTGGTCTTCCTGCACCTCGACGGCAGTGAGGTGCACCTGCCCCCGCACGGCACGCCGGTCCGTCTGGCCGCCGACGGCCCGGAGGGCCGCCAGCTGGGCTTCATCACCACCTCGGCCCGCCACCACGAACTCGGCCCGATCGCCCTGGCCCTGGTCAAGCGCAACGTCCCCACCGACGCCGCGCTGATCGCGGGCGACACCGCGGCGGCCCAGGAGGTCGTCGTCGAGCCGTGAGGAAGAGGCGGTGCGGCGGGACCGGGCCGGTTGTCCGGGCCCGGTCCCGCCGCACGTGGAGCACCCGCGAGGGCGCGGTGCACCTCGCGGGGGTTCCCGTCCGGCTACGTGGATCTCGCGAGGAACTCCCGTCCGGGCACGGTGTGTTCGGCGGGGAGACCCGCCTCGGTGCGGCGCGGCGCTCCGCGCGCGAACCCGCCCCCGGCGCGGTAGGTATCCGCGAGCGGAAACCCGCTCCCGGCGCGGTGCGTGTCCGCGGGGGACCCCACTCTGGCCCGGCGCGTGTCCGCGGGGACCCGGGAATACCCGTACCGGCACGGCGCGTTGGGGCCCCGCAGGGGGCGTTCGCGACCCCTAGGGGAAGTGTTCGCCCAGCCCCTAAGACCCCGGCGGGCCCGGACCTCAGACCTCCAGCAGGACCGTGAACGGCCCGTCGTTGGTGAGCGACACCTTCATGTCCGCCCCGAAGCGGCCGGTCTCGACCTTGGCGCCCAGCGCGCGCAGTCGGGCGACCACCTCGTCGACCAAGGGTTCGGCGACCGGACCCGGCGCGGCGGCGCTCCAGGTGGGACGACGGCCCTTGCGCGCGTCACCGTAGAGAGTGAACTGGCTGATCACCAGCAGCGGCGCCCCGTGGTCCGAACAGGACTTCTCGTCCTGGAGGATCCGCACCGACCACAGCTTCCGGGCGAGCTGCGCGGCCTTCTCCGGAGTGTCGTCGTGAGTGACGCCCACCAGCGCGCACAGCCCTTCCCCGACGATCTCCCCGACCGTCTCGCCCGCCACGTCGACGCGTGCGCCGTTCACCCTCTGCACCACAGCTCGCATACCCGCCATGATGCCGGGCCGCCGCGCCGCCCGGAGCCGGTACCCCCACAAGGGCCGTTCGCATGCCGTGTCCCCTGCACATGGACCGCGCAGAGTGGCACGATGCGTGCACGCGGTGCGTTTCACGGACACATGCCCTGGATGCGGCACCGGTACGAGGGGACGGAACGATTCATGACGACACTCGGCGCCGGACAGACACCCGGCCCCGTGCCAGCCGCCCGGACGGCACCGGCGGGCAGCCCGCCGCCGGCGCTCCCCACCCCACCGTCCGGTCGTACGAGACCCGTCGCCCCGGAGTCCCCCACCGCACCGGAGTCCCCGCACGCGCTGACCACCACCACCCCGGCACCGGCTCCCCCCGAGCCCGCCCGTACCAAGGACGACGACCCCATGCTCCAGGCCGGCCAGGCAGCACCCACCGCCCGCCCCCCGCAGCAGCGCGACCGCTTCCGCCCGGCCGGCCTTCCCGAGGTGTCCGGGCTGAGCCTGCCCGAGCTGCGGGTGGTGCGCCGTGACTGCCAGCAGGAGGAGGCCGACCTCAGTTATCTGCGCCGCCTCCTCCAGGGGCGGATCGACATCCTGCGCGCCGAGATCGCCCGCCGCACCGGGGCCCACTCGGCGCTGCTGGACCGGCTGCCCGAGATCCTCACCGACCTGCCGTCCCGCCAGCGCTCGTCGGCCCGGCACGTGACCCTCGGCACCCCGCACAGCGAGGAGTGCCGCCGGCTCGCCGACGAGATGCTCGGCGAGGTGGAGCTCTCGGACCTCACGGCCCGTACGGACGAGGAGCTGTCGGACGCGATGGGGCGGCTGATCCGCCACGAGCGGGGCATCTCGCAGCGCCGCCAGTCCCTGCAGCGCACCACCGACGATTGCAGTGCGGAAATCGCCCGCAGGTACCGTGAAGGCGAAGCGCAAGTAGACGACCTGCTGTCCTGATCGGCCACAAGCCGCCTCCGGGGCCGCGGGTCCCGTCCCCGGAAGGCCGGCCGTGACCCCGTCGAAGACCTCCTCCTCGCCCACCCCGATACCCGAGCAGTCGCCGTCCGCGGCGTCGGCGACGCCCTCGGGGCCGTCGCCGGTGCTCGCCGAGGTCGTCCGGTCCGGCTTCGTCGAGGGGCGGCACCGGGGCTCGCTGGTGGTGCTGGCCGCCGACGGGAGCGTGGAGCGGGCGCTCGGCGACGTCGACGCGCCGGTCTTCCCCCGCTCCACGAACAAGCCGATGCAGGCGGCCGCGATCCTGCGGGCCGGCCTGGAGCTCTCCGGTGAGCGGCTGGCGCTGGCCGCGGCCAGCCACTCCGGCGAGGGCTTCCACCTCGATCTGGTCCGGACCATGCTCGCCGAGCACGGGCTGGCCGCCGAGCAGCTCCAGACGCCGCCTGACCTGCCGCTGGACCCGGAGGAGGCCGAGCACTATCTCGCCGCCGGCAAGGTCCGCGACCGACTCGCCATGAACTGCTCCGGCAAGCACACCGCGATGCTCGCCGCCTGCGCGCTCAACGGCTGGCCGCTCCCGACGTACCTGGAGCAAGACCACCCGCTCCAGCAGCTCGTCCTCGACGTGGTGCGCACGGCGGGCGGCGAGGAGGTCGCCCACATCGGCACGGACGGCTGCGGCGCCCCGCTGATGTCGCTCTCGCTGACGGGGCTGGCGCGGGCCTACCGCCACTTCGTGCTGGCCGAGCCGGGCACGCCGGAGCGGCGGGTGGCGGACGCGATGCGGGCGCACCCCGAGTACGTGGCCGGTACCCGCCGGCCCGACACCTGGCTGATGCAGGCGCTGCCCGGCACGCTGTCCAAGATGGGTGCCGAGGCGGTGCAGGCGCTGGCGCTGCCCGACGGCCGGGCGCTGGCCTTCAAGATCGACGACGGTGCGACCCGGACGCTGGGGCCCGTGCTGGCCCGGGTCCTGCGCGAGCTGGGCGTGGACGACCCGGTGCTCGCGCGCATCGAGGACGTGCCGCTGCACGGCGGCGGCAGCCGGGTGGGCGAGATCCGCGCGGCGTTCTGACCGGCCCCGTAGGGGGTTCCCGGCGGGGTGGGCCTCCGCCGGGCCCCGCCGGCGGAGGCCCCGGCGGCTCCGGTGGAATCCGGGCCCCCGCATCCGTCACGCGCGGGGCCGGGTAAATCTAGAGTGGCGGTGAGCCGCAACACCTGCGCGCTCACCATCCACCACGGCAGGAGGCCGGCCACCATGAGCGACGCGCATTCCCCGCAGCAGGGACCCGAGGCGGTCGAGCACGCGCACGACCCCGAGGTGCTCCAGCTCGCGGCCAAGGTGTTCGACCTGGCACGCCACGGTGACACCGACACCGTCGCCGCCTATGTCGACGCGGGCGTGCCCGCCAACCTGACGAACGACAAGGGCGACTCCCTCGTGATGCTGGCCGCCTACCACGGCCACCCGACGACGGTGGAGGCCCTGTTGCAGCGCGGCGGCGACGCCGACCGCCCCAACGACCGGGGTCAAACCCCCATCGCCGGCGCGGTGTTCAAGGGCGAGGACGCGGTCGTCAAGGTCCTGCTGGCGCACGGCGCGGACCCGGCGGCCGGCACGCCGTCGGCGATCGAGACGGCCCGGATGTTCCAGAAGACGGAGTTGCTGAAGCTGTTCGGCGCGGAGTGACGGGCGGAGCCCGGTGACGACCGGCGCCGGGGGCGGGCCGCACCCCGCCCTTCCGCCGTTTGACCTCAAGTTTGATTGAGGTTCTAGCGTCTGGGGCGTCACACCCACTCCGTCACGAAGGACCTCCCATGTCCGCAGAGCGCTTCACCCTCGCCGTCCTCGTCGGCAGCACCCGTGAGGGCCGGTTCGCCCCGGTCATCACCGAGTGGTTCACCCGGCACGTCGGCGCCTCGCACCCGCACCTCCTCCTCGACGTCATCGACCTAGACGCCGTCCGCCCGTACGAACTCCGGCCCGGCAGCGAGGAGTTCCTCGCCTACGCCAAGCGCGTCGAGCAGGCGGACGCGTTCGTCGTGATCACGCCGGAGTACAACCACTCGTTCCCGGCCCCGCTCAAGCACGCCATCGACCTGCTGCGCGCCGAGTGGCAGGCCAAGCCGGTCGGCTTCGTCTCGTATGGCGGGATCTCCGGCGGCCTGCGGGCGGTCGAGCAACTGCGCCTGGTCTTCGCGGAGTTGCACGCCACGACCATCCGCGAGACGGTCAGCTTCGCGCTCCCCGCCGGCCCCTTCGACGACGAGGGGCAGCTGCACGACCCGGCCCCGCCCGCCCAGGCCGCCGACGCCCTGCTGCGCCAACTCGGCTGGTGGGCCGTGGCGCTGCGGGAGGCGCGCATCGCCCGCCCGTACGGCAACTGAGCCACCCCGCGCCCGGCCGGGATCGTCGATACTTGACGCACGGACGGGTGCGGGGAACGCGAGGGGATCGACATGGGCGGGCGCACGGGGCCCTACGAGTGCGGGCTGGACGCCGCGGTGGACGTCGTCAGCGGCAAGTGGAAGGTCCTGTTGCTGTGGGCGCTCGGCCAGGGGCCCCGGCGGTTCGGTCAACTGCGCCGCGAGCTGCCACGCATCAGCGAGAAGGTACTGGCCCAGCAGCTCCGCGAGTTGGAGGCCGACGGCATCGTCGACCGTCGGGTGTTCGACCAGGTGCCGCCGAGGGTCGAGTACGCGCTGACCGGGCTGGGCGCGTCGCTCACCGAGGCGCTCGCCCCGCTGGGCGCCTGGGGGCGCACCAACATGGCCCATCTGGAGGCCGCTTGGACCCGGCGGCATCCGGACAGGGGGTGATCCGGCGGGCGTTGGGACGCCCGCGCTGATCCCGGGTCACGCCCCGTCCCCCGGGGCGGCGGGCTCCGCGGCGCCCTCCTGGATCGCCCAGCCGTTACCGTCGGGGTCGTCGAAGTAGACGAAGGAGT
The DNA here is from genome assembly GCF_044769405.1 of Streptomyces sp. NPDC090442. Lineage (NCBI taxonomy): Bacteria > Bacillati > Actinomycetota > Actinomycetes > Kitasatosporales > Streptomycetaceae > Streptomyces > Streptomyces sp. NPDC090442. The sequence goes on along the minus strand of NZ_JBIVXW010000033.1, from coordinate 51,938 downwards.
TCCAGGCCCCGCCGGGGCCGTCGGCCAGCGTGCCGTCCGCCACGTGCTGCACGGGCCCGACGGGCACCCCGCGGGCCAGCAACTCGCCGCGGGCCGCGACCACATCGGGCACCACGAGCTGCACGCCCTGCACCGAGCCGGGGCGCACCCGTGTCACCCCGCCGCCGGCGCCGAGGACGATCGAGCAGTGTGAGCCCGGCGGGGTCAACTGGACGATGCGCACGCCGTCGCCGAGGCGAAGGTCGTGGTCGACGGTGAACCCCACCTGCTCGCTGTAGAACCGCTTGGCGTGCTCGACGTCGCGCACCGGAATGGGCACCAGCTCCAGCTTCCACCGCATGGCTCGCCACCCTCGGGTCGCACCGGTCGTCGCCGCGGGTCGGCCGGCCCGCGGCCGGGGCGGCCCGCTCTCTTCGAAGTCTAGGGAGGGCGGGGTGGGGGCGCCTCTCGCGGAGGGGTGGGCGCCTTCGCGTGCGGGGCGGGGCCGCCTCTTGCGCACGGATCAGGGGCCTTGCGTCGCGCACCGGGCATTGACGGAGTGAGTACTCACTCCGTAGCGTCGAGGGCATGACGAAATCCTCAACTCCCCTAGCCCGGCAGCCTTCTCGGCGTCGCGCTCCCGGTATGAGCGTCGAGCAGCGCCGGGCGATGATCGTCGCGGTCGCACTGCCGCTGGTCGCCGAGCACGGGACGGCCGTCACCACCAGCCAGATCGCCCGCGCCGCCGGGATCGGCGAGGGCACCGTCTTCCGCGCGTTCAAGGACAAGGACGCCCTGCTGGACGCCTGCCTGGCCGAGGCCGCGGGCGTCGATCACGTGCTGCGCGAACTGGCCTCGATCCCGCTCGACGAACCGCTGACCGCGCGGCTCACCGAGGCCGCCGAGGCCCTCTGCGCCCACATGGAGCGCATGGGGACCGTGCTGCGGAGCCTCTACGCCACCGGACACCGCGGTGATCGCGGGCGGCCGGACCGGGCGCGGGCGGGCGGCGCGCCGCCGGAGGACGGGCGGGCCCGGTCCTTCGCCGCGCTGCGGGAGGCCGTGGAGGAGCTGATCGAGCCGGACCGGGAGGCGCTGCGGCTGAGCCCCGAGCGGGTGGCCGCCGCCTTCCTGGGCCTGCTCTTCAGCCGGCTGCCCTCACCGGCCGACCCGACCGACGCGCCGCTCGCTCCCGAGGAGCTCATCTCCGTGCTGCTGCACGGCACCCTCGCGAAGCCGGGGAGCGCCTGATGCCGGTCAGCCTCAACCACACCATCGTCCCGGCGACCGATCACCGGGCGGCGGCCCGCTTCTTCGCCTCGGTCATGGGCCTGGCGGAGCTGCCGCCGGCCGGCCGGAACGGGCACTTCGCCCCGGTCCGGGTGAACGGGACGCTCACCCTGGACTTCATGACCGTCCCGGACCCCCAGGGCCACCATCTGGCCTTCGACGTCGACCCGGAGACCTTCGACGGGATCCTCGCCCGGCTCCGCTCCGCCGGCGTCCCCTACGGCAACGACCCGGGCCGCCCGGACAACGGCAGCGTCGACCATCCGCTGTGCCCCAGGGGGTTGTTCTTCGTCGACGCCGACCGCAATCTCTACGAGGTGATGTCGCCGGCGTGAGCCGGGGCGGCGGCCGGCCGTGCCCACGGGGTCACTTGCTGACGTAGGTCATGTTCACCGCGTCGTAGCGGGTGCCGGCGACCTGGCCTACGGGGGCCGTGGCGTCGATGGCGGCGAGTTCCTCGGCGGAGAGGGTCACCTCCAGCGCCGCGAGGTTCTCCTCCAGGTACTTCTCGCGGCGGGTGCCGGGGATCGGGACCACGTCGTCGCCGCGGTGCTGCACCCAGGCCAGCGCCAACTGGCCGGTGGTGACGCCCTTCTCGGCGGCGAGCTCCTCCAGCTTGGCCACGATCGCGAGGTTCTGTTCGAGGTTGCCGTCGGCGAAGCGGGGCTGGGTGCGGCGCACGTCGGACTCCGGCAGGCCCTCGACGGAGGTGTAGCGCCCCGTCAGGAACCCGCGGCCGAGCGGAGAGAACGGGACCAGGCCGATGCCCAGTTCGCGGCAGAGCGGCGCGATCTCCGCCTCCAGGTCGCGGGTCCACAGCGACCACTCGCTCTGCAGCGCGGCGATCGGGTGGACGGCGTGGGCCCGCCGGATGGTCTCCGCGCCCGCCTCGGAGAGGCCGAGGTGGCGCACCTTGCCCGCCGCGACCAGCTCCGCCATCGCGCCGACGGTCTCCTCGATGGGGACGTCGGGGTCGACGCGGTGCTGGTAGTAGAGGTCGATGTGGTCGACGCCGAGGCGGCGCAGCGAGGCGTCGCACGCCTCGCGGACGAAGGCGGCGTCACCACGGATCCGGGTGGGCTCGCCGAGCCGGTTGGCGAAGCCGAACTTGGTGGCCAGCACCACCTCGTCGCGCCGACCGGCGATCGCCCTGCCGATCAACTCCTCGTTGTGGCCGGAGCCGTAGAAGTCGGAGGTGTCCAGCAGGGAGACGCCGAGGTCGAGCGCGCGGTGGAGGGTGGCGATCGACTGGTCGTCGTCCGAGGCGCCGTAGCCGTGGCTCATCCCCATGCAGCCGAGGCCCTGCGCGGACACCGCGAGGCCGCCGAGGTGGCGGGTGGGAATCTCGGTCATGCTGCTACCTCCTGGGACGTGCGGCGAACGGAACGGGCGGGCCGGCCGGGGCCGGCCCGGGGACCGCGGTCCCCAACCCGCCTCAGACGGTAGGAGTTGGAGTGCACTCCACGTCAACCGATCTCTGCACGACGGCACTTCGCGGGCCGCGCTCGCCCACCCCCGCCCCGTGCCGTCAGGTGTCGTCGCCCGCTATGGCGCGCAGGGCCCGGCAGTGCGCGGCGAAGGCCGCCCGGCCGTCCGACGTGAGAGCCAGCCAGGTGCGCGGGCGCTTGCCGATGTACCCCTTGGTGACCGCGACATAGCCAGCCTTCTCCAACGTGGCGACCTGCCGCGAGAGGACCGAGTCGCTGACCTCGACGGTATCGCGGACGAACGCGAACTCGGCCTTCTCGGCGGCCGCCAGGGTCGCCACGATGGAGAAGCGGACCGGGGCGTGGATGACCTCGTCCAGCCCGTGGCGCGGATGGCCGCCGGCGAACGCGGCGGCACCGCCGGGGGACTTGGGGTCCGTCGACACCGCGCGCTCGGTGCGCGTCTCGCGGGTCGCCCCGCGGGTCGTCTCGCTCCGCCCCGTCACCGACGGGCCTCCAGATACCCGCCTATCAACCCGGGTAGGGCGACCACCACCGCTCCCGGCACCCACCAGGCGGCCACGCCCGGGAAGAAGATCACGCCGAGCGTCAGCACCGCGGCGTACAGCAGCGCCCAGGTGCCGATCATGATGCCGTGTCGGATGCCGAACCCCTGGCGGGCGACGGGCTGTCGGGCCGCGTAGACCGAGAGCCAGGCCACCATGGCCACCCAGAATCCGGTGCCGACCGCCACTCCGTACGGGGCCTTCCACAGCCCGATCGCCAGCACCGCGAGGCCGGCCGCGGCGCCGTAGACGTACTGGTACCGCACGTACCACCGCGTGCCCTCGCGGACCGTGGAACCCAACTGCGTCGCGCGGGCCAGCGCGGCCGCGGCGTCGTTGGACGCGTACTCCCCCATGACACTCCCCTTCATCGCTCACACTTTCGACACTCACCATGCTGACAAGAACTTTCCAAACTGACAAGTACTTTCCGGCACTTGATGCGCGGACGGGGTGCGGCGGGCAGACACCACCCGGGGCCTTCGGCGAGCGCGCCGGGCCCGCGCACCAGGTCGGGTACTGTTGCCCCCGCCACCGGCACGCACCGTCGCGCCGGAGCGCGCCCGCCCGTGCCGCACCGAGGAGGTGAGACCGATTCCCCGCCAGTCCAGGCAGGTGCTCCCGTCTCGCGTCCGTGCGTCCACCGGCTCCAGGTGACCGCCCGACATCCGTGACCCGGGACGCGCCGCACGGCATCCCGAAAGGCTCACCACCATGTCGTCCCACCCGTCACCCCGGACCACCGCCGCACCGCCGGCCCCGGTCATCGCCCGTCTGCGCGCCGCCGGTTGCGTCTTCGCCGAGGACGAGGCCGCGCTCCTGATCGACACCGCCCGCACCCCGGCCGACCTCGCCGCCATGGTGGAACGGCGGGCGTCCGGTCACCCCCTGGAACACGTCCTCGGCTGGGCCGAGTTCGGCGGCCTGCGGGTCGCGGTGGGCCCGGGGGTCTTCGTACCGCGCCGGCGCACCGAGTTCCTGCTCGACCAGGCGGTCACCCTCGGGCGCGGGGCCACCGGGCGGGCCGGCCGACGCCCCGTGGTGGTCGACCTGTGCTGCGGCTCCGGCGCCGTGGGGACCGCCCTGGCCGCCGCACTGGGCGAGGTCGAGCTGCACGCCGCCGACATCGAACCGGCCGCGGTGCGCTGCGCCCGCCGCAACGTGGCCGCCGCCGGCGGACTGGTCTACGAGGGTGACCTGTTCGCCCCGCTTCCCGTCCAACTCCGGGGGCGGATCGACGTCTTGACGGCCAACGTGCCCTACGTCCCCACCGAGGAGGTCGAGCTGCTGCCGCCGGAGGCCCGCGAGTACGAACCCCGGGTGGCGCTCGACGGCGGCGCGGACGGGCTCGACGTGCTGCGGCGGGTCACCGCGGCCGCGCCCCGGTGGCTGGCGCCGGGCGGCCACCTCCTGGTGGAGACCGGCGAACGCCAGGCGGCCCGGGCGGTGCAGACCTTCCGGCGCAGTGGGCTGGTGCCCCACGTGGCCACCTCCGACGAGCTCTTCGCCACCGTCGTCATCGGCACCCGCCCGGCCGCCCCCGGGCCCGCCGCGACTCCGTAGCGGGTAACTCCTTCGCCGTTGTCGGTGGGGCGCCGTACGGTGGGCACATGGCTTCGATGAGCTATGACCGCCACTGTGCCGAAATCGTCGCTCAGACCGCCCTGTTGAGCACCCGCCTGTCCGACGCCGACCTCACGGCCCCGGTGCCCACCTGCCCCGGCTGGACGCTCGCCCAGTTGGTGCGCCACCTCGGCGGTGCGCACCGCTGGGTCGACACCATCATCCGGACCAGGGCCACCGGCCCGGTCCCCGACGACCTGGTCGACGACGTCACCGGCCACGCCGACGTGGACGCGGCCGCGCTCGGCGCCTGGCTCACCGAGGGCGCCGAGCAGTTGGCCGACGTCCTGCGCACCGCCGGGCCCGACACCGCGGTCTGGACGGTGGCCCCGGGCGGCACACCGGCCTTCTGGGCCCGCCGGATGACGCACGAGACGGTGGTGCACCGCGCGGACGCCACCTTCGCCACCGCGCAGTCCCCGGCCGGCCCGGCCCCGGCCGACCGCCCGTTCGCCGTCGTCGGGGACGTCGCCCTCGACGCCCTCGACGAGTGGATGTCCTTCGGCTCACTGCCGGTGGTGCTCGAACCCAGGCCGCGGATATGCGCGTTCATGGGCGCCGGCCACAGCCTCCGCTTCCAGGCCACCGACGCCGCCCCCGAGGCCGCCGCGGACTGGCTGATCGGCCTGGAGGCCGACGCCCTCACCTGGCACCGCCCGCCCGCCGACACCCCCGCCACGCCGACCACCACCACCGTCCGCGGCGCCCTGAGCGACCTCCTGCTGCTCGTCTACGGCCGCCTCCCCACCCGCGGCCCGACGCCCGGGCCGGTCGGCGCGCACACCGGCCCGGTCGAGATCACCGGCGACCGCGACCTCCTCGACGCCTGGCTGGACGCCGTCGGCTTCTGGCTCAAGGAGTAGCAGAAGCCGGGCGGTTGGGCAGCCCGGTACCCCTCGGGGCGGCGGTGCGCGCGACGTCGGCCATCGGGATGCGGCGAGCCCCCACACGGCGGTCAGCAGGAGGCCGCCGCGCCCGCACGGGAGTGCTCACCGGATGACGTGCGGCAGGAAGCGGGCGTAGCCATCGGTGACCAGGCCGGCCGACTCGCGGATGCCGAGCCCGGCCGGCTCGCCGTCGACCACCCAGGCGCCGAGCACCACCCGGTTGCCGTCGAAGTCGGGAAGCGGGGCCAGCGCCTGGTAGCAGCAGGGCTCTTCGGGCCGGACCGGGTCGGCCCCCGGTGGGTGGACGATGACGCCCTCGCCCTCTCTGCCCAGCAGTGGCTTGGCGACGTAACCAGGGCCGGCGGGCAGGTCGCGGGGGCCGTCCAGGTAGGCGGGCAGCAGGTTGGGGTGGTCGGGGAACAGCTCCCAAAGGACGGCCAACAGCGCCTTGTTGGAGAGCAGCATCTTCCAGGCGGGCTCGATCCACAGGGTGGCGCCGGTGGCGCCGCCGTTGTCGAGGGTGTCCAGAACGTGCGGGCCGAAGGCGTCGGTGGCCAGCCACTCCCAGGGGTAGAGCTTGAAGCAGGCCCGGACGAAGCGCAGCCGCTGGTCGACGAAACGGCCGGAGAGCGGGTCCCAGCCGATCTCCTCCATGGCGATGGCCTCGGTCGCCAGGCCCGCCTGTTCGGCCGTCTCGCGCAGGTAGGCGACGGTCATCAGGTCCTCGCCGAGCTCGTCGTCGGCCGAGTGCGCGAAGTGCAGCGGGGCGCCGGGAGGCAGCAGCGCGGCCTGCCGCCGCCAGGCGGCGACCAGCCGCTCGTGCAACGAGTTCCACTGGTCGGCGGCCGGGAACCGGTCCTCCATCCAGAACCACTGCGGGCTGGCGGCCTCCACCAGGGAGGTGGGGGTGTCGGCGTTGTACTCCAGCAGCTTGGCCGGGCCGCGGCCGTCGTAGCGCAGGTCGAACCGGCCGTAGAGGGAGGGCAGTTCGGCGCGGCGGCGCCATGCCTCGGCGACCCGGGCGGCCAACCGGGGGTCGGTGATGTCGAGGTCGGCGAGCCGGTCGTGGGCGACGAGGTGCTCGGCGGCGGCCAGGCACATGCCGTGCAGTTCCGCGACGACCTCCTCCAACTCCTCTACCTCGTCGGCGGTGAAGGAGTAGTAGGCGCTCTCGTCCCAGTAGGGGCGCAGCGAGTCGTCCGGGTACCGGGTGAGCGGGTAGATCAGCCCCTGGGCCTCGACGGTGGCCTGCCAGTCGGGGCGGGGCTCGGTGCTGTGGCGGCGCATCGCGCGGTCAGCCGCCGGAGGAGCCGGACCGGGAGCCGAAACCGCCGCGGGTGACGGCGGTGCTCTTGTCGAACGAGCCGCCCCTGACGTAGCGGCCGGAGCTGCCGGAGCCGTAGTACCACCGGCCGCTCGCGGTGCTGCCGGGCGCCGCGCTCCCCTTGCACTGCGCCGGGCTGACCACGCGGTAACCCTGGGCCGCGTCATAGCTGTTCGGGTCCACGCAGCGCTTGTCCGGCTCCGATGCGCAGGAGGTGAGGGCGGCGGCGAGCGTCCCCATGCCGCCGAGGATGACGGTGCCGGAGCGCAGCCGCCGTCGTATCGGGTCCGCGTCCGCCTTGCGCGCCATGATGGCCACCCCCGTCTGTTGCTGTGCGAGATCGTGCCCGCCCACCCTATGGGGCCGCCCTACGCCCCCGTATGGGGGTGACCGGGCGGCTCCGGTCGCCCGGCCCGTTCACGGCGTGGCAACCGGCTCGACCCCGGTCAACGCGCAACTGTCCGCCCAGAGTCGGGCGGCGACCTCGGTGTCGGCCAGGTTGCGCCACCGCGGCTCGTTGCGCGGCCGGCCGCGCAGGCCGAGGACCCGAGGTCCCCACAACTGCCCGCCGCGCACGCCCGGATCGAGCACCGCGCGCACCGCCGGCCACGCCCCGGCGTGCTTGCCCTGGAGGACGGCGGCCGCGGGCAGTCCGCGCAGCCAGGCGCCGGCGGTCCGGACGTGCACCGGCGGGCGGGTGGGGGTGCGGGAGTCGAGGGCGCCGCCGGGGTGGACCACCACGCTCGCCACCGGGCTGCCGGCGGCCCGCAGCCGACGGTCCAGCTCGAACCCGAAGTGCATCTGCGCCAGTTTGGACCGTCCGTAGGTGCGCTTGGGCCGGTAGTCGCGCCGGGACTGAAGGTCGTCCGGGTCCAGCCGCTCGGTCTTGGCCGCGAAGCTCCCCATGGTCACCACGCGGCCCGCCGGCGCGGCCGACAGCAGCGGCAGCAGCCACCGGGTCAGCGCGAAGTGCCCGAGGTGGTTGGTGCCGAACATCAACTCGTGCCCGTCGCCGGTCTCTTGGCGCGCCGGCCCGTCGAGCGCGACCCCGGCGTTGTGGACCACCGCGTCGAGGCGCGTCACCTCCAGGGACTCCACCGCGCCCCGGAGGGAGGCGAGGTCGGCGAGGTCCATCCGGACGGCCCGTACCCGTGCGCCGGGAACCCGGGCGCGCAGCGCCCCCAGGGCGTCCTCGGCCCGCGCCGGGTTCCGGCTGCCCAGGATGACGACGGCCCCGGTCGCGGCGAGCTGCTCGGCGACGAAGTACCCGATGCCCGCGTTGCCGCCGGTGACCAGGAAGGTGCTGCCGTCGGCGGACGGCAGCCGGTGCACGTCCCAGTGCGGGACGGACGGCACGGGGGACACGGGCGGCACGGACGACATGCGGGGCTCCCTTATGGCACGAGGCACGACGATCACGACGGGACGAGACGACGGGATGACGGGACGGCGATCCGGCCGCGGCCTACGGTCCGCCACCCCCGCCCCGGTCCTCGACCACAGTCGCAGCGACCACCAACAGCCCACCGACGCACCGCCGACACCCCACCGACAGCGCCCGTCGACAACGCCACGCCCCCTGCGCGCGACACGGCGTCACGCGGGGCACCGCCACGGGTCGGCGTCGCCGCCCGCCCCGCCAAGGTCGCGTCACTCCTGCTAGCACTTGCTTGCAATAGTTAGCGCTACCGTGCAGTATCGAGGCATGGCATCACTCAATGTCGGCAACCTCGGCGAGTTCCTGCGGGAGCAGCGGCGCACCGCGCAGCTCAGCCTGCGGCAGCTCGCGGATGCCGCGGGGGTGTCCAACCCGTACCTCAGCCAGATCGAGCGCGGGCTGCGCAAGCCGAGCGCGGAGATCCTCCAGCAGTTGGCCAAGGCGCTGCGGATATCCGCCGAGACGCTGTACGTCCAGGCCGGAATCCTGGACGAGCGGCGTGCCCCGGACGGCGCCGGGGTGCAGACCGCGATACTCACCGACCCGTCGCTGAACGAGCGGCAGAAGCAGGTCCTGCTGCAGATCTACGAGTCCTTCCGCAAGGAGAACGGGCTCGGCGGTGCCGCGACCGACGGCGCCGCGCACCAGGCCGGCGACGGGTCCGAGGACGGGGGCCACCCCCACGAGACAGAGGCCGACGGCGGCCCGCACGCCACCTGAGCAACCCCATCGTTTCCAGGAGGAACCACGTCATGGCCATCACCACCGATGACCTCCGCAAGGCCCTGACCGACGCGACCCCGCTGTACGCCCTGGCCGGTACCGCCGACCTGGCCGCCGAGAAGCTGGGCGAGGTGCCGCAGCTGGTCGAGAAGCTCAAGGCCGAGGCGCCCAAGCGCTTCGACTCCGTCCGCAGCACCGACCCCAAGGACATTCAGGCCCTGGTCACCAAGCAGGCCAAGGAGGCCCAGGACAAGCTCACCGAGCTGCTGGGCTCGCTCGACGGGGATCTGAAGAAGTTCCGCGACCAGGCACAGGAGCTGGCGCTGCGCGGCGTCGGCCGGGCCGCCGAGGTCGCCGTGCAGGCCCGCGAGACCTACGACGAGCTGGCCGAGCGCGGCCGCGGCGCGGTGCAGAACTGGCGCGGCGGCGCCGCCGAGCAGGTCGAGGAGCTGGCGGTGGCGATCGAGCCGCAGTCGGCCAAGGAGGGCGCGGGCGACGTCTCCGGCAACGGCCGCGCCAAGACCGTGCCGGCCAACGGGGCCCCCGCCCAGGCGAAGGCCACCGCCTCCACCGAGCCCAAGACCGCCACGGCGAAGAAGCCGGCCGTGCCGCGCAAGCCCGTCGCGGGCCCGGCGAGGAAGAGCACCCCGCCGTCGGCGAAGTGAGCCACCGGTGAGCGGTGATCCATCGGCGGGCCGGGCACTCCTCACGTGCCCGGCCCGTTGTCCGGGTACGGTGGGGCGGAAAGGGCCCCACGGACCGAGATGACAGACCGAGTTTCCTGGGTGAACGGCTAACGGGTGGTGGACGGCGTGCTGATTTACGGATTCCAGAGCGTCCTGAGCTGGGTTCAGCTCGCTCTCGGCGTGTATGCCGCCGTGATGCTCGTCGACGCGGCCACCCGCCGCGACGCCGCCTACCGCGCGGCGGACAAGCACAACAAGGCGATGTGGCTGGTCTTCCTCGGGATCGCCACGGCGCTGCTGTTCCTGCTGCCGCTGCTGTCGTTCCTGCCGATCATCGGCGTGATCGCGGTGATCGTCTACACCGTCGACGTCCGACCGGCGCTGCGCGCGGTGAGCGGCGGCGGCCGCGGCTGGCACAAGGGCTCCAGCTCGGACGGCCCCTACGGGCCGTACAACGGCGGCCGCTGAGCCCGGGCGGGCCCGGGGCCCGCCGACCCCGCCGGCTACCGCCGGTCCAGCAGCAGCACCGCCACGTCGTCGGTGAGTTCCCCGCCGTTGAGCGCGCGCACCTCGCGCACCGACGCCTCCAGCAGCTCCTCGCCCTGCAGGCCACCGGCCATCTGGCGGGTGACGAGTTCGGTCATGCCCTCCTGGCCCAGGCGCCGGGTGCCCTCGCCGATCCGGCCCTCGATCAGGCCGTCCGTATACATCAGCAGGCTCCAGGCGGCGCCCAACTCGACCTGGCGGCGCGGCCAGCGGGCCTGCGGCAGCAGCCCGAGCGCCGGGCCGCCGAACTCGTACGGCAGCAGCTCCGGCTGCTGTCCGGCGCGGGCCAGCAGGGGCGCGGGGTGACCGGCCAGGCAGACCCCGGCCCGGTGGCCGTCCGCCGAGATGTCGACGGTGCACAGCGTCGCGAAGATCTCGTCGTCAGGGCGCTCGTTCTCCAGCACCTTCTGGAGCGTGGCCAGCAGCTCGTCGCCGTAGAGCCCGGCGAAGGTCAACGCCCGCCAGGCGATGCGCAGTTCGACGCCGAGCGCGGCCTCGTCGGGGCCGTGGCCGCAGACGTCGCCGATCATCGCGTGCACGGTGCCGTCCGGGGTGCGGACGGTGTCGTAGAAGTCGCCGCCGAGCAGGGCGCGGCTGCGGCCGGGCCGGTAGCAGGCGGCGAAGCGCAGCTCCGAGCCGTCGAGCAGCGGGGTGGGCAGCAGGCCGCGCTCCAGGCGGGCGTTCTCCTGGGCGCGCAGCCGGGACTCGGTGAGCTGGCGCTGGGCGAGGTCGGCGCGCTTGCGTTCCACGGCGTAGCGGACCGCGCGGCTGAGCACCTTGCCGTCCAACTCGTCGCGGAAGAGGTAGTCCTGGGCGCCCACCCGCACCGCGTCGGCGGCCCGCTCGGCGTCCGTCTCGCAGGTGAGGACGAGGACGGCCTGCGCGGGCGCCATGCGCAGCACGGCCCGGACGGCGGCCAGTTCGTCGCCGGAGTCGCCGGCGCGGGTCCCGTCGCGGTCCTCGCGGCCGGCCGGCTCGGCCGGGGTGAGGTCGAGCAGGATGCAGTCCACGTCGTCGGTGAGCAGCCGCTCGGCCTCGGTGAGGTTGCGGGCGGTGCGCAACCGGACCTTGCGGCCGGCCCAGTCCCACATCTCCGGAACGTGGTTGTTCGGGTCCTCGCCTATGAGGAGCAGCGTCAGCCCGTGGGCGGGCGGCTCGGGCGCCGGCTCCGCGGCGGCGGGCCCGGCCGCGGGGTCGGGTGGTGTGGCGGAGGCCACGGTCTTGGTCCCGATGGTGGGCGCATGGCCGGTCACCGGGTGGGCAGCATTCCGGCCGGCCGGAAGTCGAGGGTCCGCGGCGGGCCGCGGCATTCCGGCCTCCGGGAGATCCCGGGACAGTGGGGCGGAACCGGCGGGCCCGTGGGGCGCGTCCCGCCAAGCGGGGGAAGCCCCGGAGCAGCCCCCGTGCGCGGGCATGCCGGCGGCGGCCGCGCGGGTCTCCGCGCAGCCTGCGTTCACCGGTCCTGCCTGGTGCGGCAGCACGGCCGTCCGCGGGTGCGGTACGGGTACGGGCATGGGTCTGCTTCCTTCCCTCCCCCCGAGGGGTGCGGCGGCGCACCGACCGGTGCACCACCGTGCCCGGCTCGACCCCGCTCGTCGGTCGGCTGAGCAGGGCGCTACCGGGCATCGAATGGCGACCATAGCGTCCGGAGCGCCGGGCGCGGAATGCCCTTTGGCACGCGGCCTTCGTCATATGCCAACGCCGATATGGCACTTCACCTGGGGAGCCCGGTAAGGGGAATGACGAACATCACCCCACCCGAGTGCAATCCGCTACCGGATCGCTACGGAAAGCCAGCCCCGCGCCACCCCCGACCGATACCGGAGAAATTGCCCAATCCGGTCGCCGGTTGACTTCCGGTAACGCCGTCGATTCTCCCTACGGCGGGGAAGGCGGCGCGGGACGAGTAACGGATGCCACGCGGAACACGGCGCGTGACGCGGCGCCGAACACACGGAGAAAGGGGGGTAATCGACGGTAAGCGGGCGACAATGGGCGGCCGGAGAATGTCCGGAATCTTTCCGTGCCGCCCGGCCCGCCCCGTCAGCCGGCCCGCCCGTCGTCCGGCCGGACCACCCCGAGAATCGGCATCGAGCCGGCGCCCGTGATGGTCACCTGCCGGCCGGGGCGCGGGGCGTGCACGATCGCGCCGTCCCCGAGGTACATCCCGACGTGACTGGCGTCCGAGAAATAGATGACGAGGTCGCCCGGGCGCATCTCCTTGAGCGGGACCCGGGGCAGTTGTCGCCACTGCTCCTGCGAGGTGCGCGGAATGGTCCGGCCGGCGGCCTGCCAGGCCCGTAGGGTGAGCCCGGAGCAGTCGAAGGTGTTGGGGCCGACCGCGCCCCAGACGTAATCCTTGCCGATCTGCGAAGTGGCGTAGGAAATCGCCTTCTTGCCCTGCTCAGTGGCTTTTCCGCGGATGTCCCGGAGTGCGCCGGAGTCGAGCCATTTCTGCTGGGTCAACAGCGCCTGGTCGTCCTCCAGTTTTCGCAGCCGGTCCTTTTCCTTGGCGGCCAGCCGGGATTCCAGCGCTTTCGCCGCGTCGATCTTGTCGTTGATCTGCTTGCGGGCCGCGTCCTTCTTCTGGCGATTGGCCTCCAGCTGCTCCCAGCGGCGGCTGGCGTCCTGGGCGTAGCCCTCCAAGTCGCTCTTGAGGTGCGTGAGTTGGCCGATCACGCCCTTGACCGCCTGCTGCCCCTTGCGGACCAGATCGGCGTTGGCCAGAAACGCCTCGGGGTCGGCGTTGAGCACCAGCTTCGCCTCGGGGGGAATGCCGCCCGCCCGGTACTGCGCGCTGGCCAGCGCCCCGGCCTGCCGCTTGAGGACGGCCAGCCGACCCTGCGCGGCGACGATGGTGCGGGCCAGCTCGACGATCTTCTTCTGCTGGAGCTGGACCTGCTCCTCGGCGGCGTTGTACGCGTCGGTGGCCCGCTCCGCCGCGCGGTAGAGCCCCTCGATCTCCTTGCGCACCTCGTCGAGAGGGCGCGCCCCGCCGTCGGGCGGCGGGCTCGGGGCGGGCGTCCGCTGCGCCGCCGTCGCCGTCCCGCCGAGCAGCCCCGTCGCGCAGAGCACGACCGCGGTGCAGAGCGCCAACCGGCTGCCCCGTAGACCCCGTGCGCCCCGTGCGCCCCGCTCCCCCGCCACGTCCCGAACGCCCCTTTGTGCCCCTTGGCTCCCCACCGGTCACCTCCGGCTCGTTCCGCACCGATTCATGTGCGCGCTTCGGCGCGGATGCTGCCATACCGACCGGTAATCCAACAGGGCGACGGGCCGTTTCGTCGGGAGACGGGCGCCCGCGCCCCGAACGCGGCGCTCCGGAGTGGCATTTCACGACCGGGCGGGCGTCCCGGAGCCGGCGGTCGCGCCGGCCCGCGCCGCACGCAGCCGACGGCCGAGGTTCACCGTGCGTTCACTCCGCTCCATCGGCCGCTTCACCTGATCTGCCTAATTTCGGCCGTACCGAGTGCGCGGTGCGCCGTCAGGCGACGGCACCGCCCACCACGCCACCACCCGCACGCCGAGGAAACGGCGCGCACCAGGAAGGAACTCTCGACAGTGAAGCAGCTTCAGCGCAAAAACCGGGTTCGCGCCCTCGCCGTTGGCGCTCTCGCCGTCTCCGGTGCCCTGGCCCTTTCCGCGTGCGGCTCTGACAACACCAGCGGCGGGAGCGGCGGGAGCGGCGGCAGCTCCGCCAAGGCGGCCAACATCAAGTGCGAGGGCAAGGGCAAGCTGCTCGCCTCCGGCTCCTCGGCGCAGAAGAACGCCATGGACGTCTGGGTGCAGAACTACGCCGGCGCCTGCCAGGGCACCGAGATCAACTACCAGCCCACCGGCTCCGGCGCCGGCATCACCACCTTCCTCCAGGGCCAGACCGCGTTCGCCGGCTCCGACTCCCCGCTGAAGCCCGAGGAGATCGCCAAGTCGAAGTCCGTCTGCAAGGGCGGCCAGGCGATCGACCTGCCGATGGTCGGCGGCCCGATCGCGGTCGGCTACAACGTTCCCGGCGTGGACAACCTCGTCCTCGACGCGCCCACCCTGGCGAAGATCTTCGACTCGCAGATCTCCAACTGGAACGACCCGGCGATCAAGAAGCTCAACCCGGGCGCCAAGCTGCCGGACCTGAAGATCCAGGCGTTCCACCGCTCCGACGACTCCGGCACCACCGACAACTTCACCAAGTACCTCAAGAGCGCCTCCGGCGGCGCCTGGAAGCACGAGCCGGGCAAGAAGTGGGAGGGCACCGGCGGCCAGGCGGCGTCCGGTTCGGCCGGCGTCTCCTCGCAGGTCAAGCAGACCAGCGGCGCCATCTCCTACTTCGAGCTGTCCTACGCCACCGCCGGCAAGATCCCCACGGTCAAGATCAACACCGGTGCCAAGGCCCCGGTCGAGGCCACCGTCGACAACGCCTCCAAGGCGATCGCCGCGGCCAAGCCGGCCGGCCAGGGCAGCGACCTCGCGCTCAAGCTGGACTACGCCACCAAGGCCGAGGGCGCCTACCCGATCACCCTGGTGACCAACGAGATCGTCTGCGACAAGGGCAACAAGGCCGACACCCTGCCGGCCACCAAGTCCTTCCTCACCTACATCTCCAGCAAGGACGGCCAGGACGCCCTGAAGGCACTCGGCTACGCCCCGCTCCCGACCGAGATCGCCGACAAGGTCAGCAAGACCGTCGCCACGCTCTCCTGACCCACCGGGCGGTGGTCGGGCCACACGGCCCGACCACCGCCCGTCCGGTGCACCGCCGCGCCGGAGCCCCCCGGGCTCCGCAGACCGGAGAAACCCATGGACTACTCCCCTCCTCTATCCGACACACCGCCACCGGCCACCGCATCGGTCTCCGGCAAGGCGGTCCGCCCCGGTGACCGAATATTCCTCGGGCTCTCCCGGGGTTCCGGCATAGCCCTGCTGGTGATCATGGCCGCCATCGCGGCCTTCCTCACCTACCGCTCGGTCCTCGCCATATCCGGCGACAAGGCCAACTTCTTCACCACCCTGGACTGGAACGCCACCGGCACCGAGCCGAAGTTCGGCATCGCGGTCCTCGCCTTCGGCACGGTCGTCAGCTCGGTGATCGCCATGCTCATCGCGGTCCCGGTCGCGGTCGGCATCGCGCTGTTCATCTCGCACTACGCGCCCCGCAAGCTGGCCTCGCCGCTGGGCTACGTCATCGACCTGCTCGCCGCCGTCCCCAGCATCGTCTACGGCCTGTGGGGCGCCCTCTTCCTCGTCCCGCACCTGAGCGGCCTCTACGGCTGGCTGAACGACTACCTCGGCTGGACCGGGATCCTCAGCTACAGCGACGGGGCCGCCCGCTCGCTGTTCACCGTCGGCATCCTGCTCGCGATCATGATCCTGCCGATCGTGACCAGCGTCAGCCGGGAGGTCTTCCTCCAGGTCCCGCGGATGCACGAGGAGGCCGCGCTGGCCCTCGGCGCCACCCGCTGGGAGGTGATCCGGATGTCGGTGCTCCCCTTCGGCCGCTCCGGCGTCATCAGCGCCTCCATGCTGGGCCTGGGCCGCGCGCTGGGCGAGACGATGGCGGTCGCCACGGTCCTCTCCCCCAGCTTCCTGATCAACGCCAGCCTGCTGGACCCGGGCGGCGGCACCTTCGCCCAGAACATCGCCAGCAAGTTCAGCGAGGCCGACACCTTCGGCCAGGACGCCCTGATCGCCTCCGGCCTCGTCCTCTTCGTGATCACCCTGCTCGTCAACGGCGCCGCCCGGCTGATCATCGCCCGCCGCAAGGAGTACTCGGGGGCCTCCTCATGACCGTCGCCACCAGCCACCGCCACCGCAAGGTCGCCGAGCCGCGCACCCCGCTTTCCCTCAGGCAGTCCCGGCTCCCCCGTTGGACGCTGCCGGTCCTCGCCCTGGTCTCCGTCGCCGTCGGCTGCGGCATCGGGCTGGCCGCCGGCCTCGACTCGACGGTCCAGTGGGGTCTGATCGCCGCGCTGCTCTTCCTCGTCGTCACCTACGTGCTGACCGCGGCCGTCGAGGGCGGCCGCCAGGCCAAGGACCGGCTGGCCACCAGCGTGGTGTGGACCTCCTTCCTGCTCGCGGTGGTGCCACTGGCCTCGCTGCTGTGGGAGACCGTCGACCGCGGCACCAAGGTCCTCGACGGGTACTTCCTGTCGCACTCGATGGGCACGCTGCCCGACGCGCTGCCCGGCGGCGGCGTCTACCACGCGATCATCGGCACCCTGGAGCAGGTCGGACTGGCGACGCTGATCGCCGCCCCGCTCGGGCTGTTGACCGCGATCTACCTCGTCGAGTACGGCCGCGGCAAGCTCGCCAAGGTCGTCACCTTCTTCGTCGACGTGATGACCGGCATCCCCTCCATCGTCGCGGGCCTGTTCGTCCTCTCCGTCTGGATCCTGATCCTCGGCTTCGGCCCGTCCGGCTTCGCCGGCTCGATGGCGCTGGCGATCCTGATGATGCCGGTGGTGGTCCGCTCCACCGAGGAGATGCTCAAGCTGGTCCCGAACGAGCTGCGCGAGGCATCGCTCGCCCTCGGCGTCCCGAAGTGGCGCACGATCCTCAAGGTCGTCCTGCCGACGTCGATCGGCGGCATCACCACCGGCGTGATGCTCGCCATCGCCCGCATCACCGGCGAGACCGCCCCGGTGCTGCTGCTGGTCTGGGGCGCCAAGACGATCAACAACAACCCCTTCGAGGGCGCCCAGCAGTCCCTGCCGCTCTACGTCTTCCAGCAGTGGCAGCAGGGCTCCGACGCCTCCTACGACCGGGCCTGGGCCGCGGCACTCGTGCTGATCGCCTTCGTCATGGTCCTGAACCTGGTGGCCCGCGGCATCGCCCGCTGGAAGGCCCCCAAGGCCGGCCGCTGACCAGCCACCCACCACGAAAGAAGCAGTGATTGACATGGCCAAGCGCATCGACGTCAGCGGCCTGAACGCGTACTACGGCTCCCACAAGGCCATCGACGACATCTCGATGACCGTCGAGCCGCGCTCGGTGACCGCCTTCATCGGCCCCTCCGGCTGCGGCAAGTCGACCTTCCTGCGCACCCTGAACCGGATGCACGAGGTCACCCCCGGCGGCCGCGTCGAGGGCAAGGTGCTGCTCGACGACGAGAACCTCTACGGCCCGGGCGTCGACCCGGTGGCCGTCCGGCGCACCGTCGGCATGGTCTTCCAGCGCCCCAACCCGTTCCCCACGATGTCCATCTTCGACAACGTGGCGGCCGGCCTGCGGCTCAACGGCAGCTACAAGAAGAGCGAGCTCAAGGAGATCGTCGAGCGCTCTCTCAAGGGCGCCAACCTCTGGAACGAGGTCAAGGACCGGCTGAACAAGCCGGGCTCGGGCCTGTCCGGCGGCCAGCAGCAGCGGCTGTGCATCGCCCGCGCCATCGCGGTCGAGCCGCAGGTGCTGCTGATGGACGAGCCCTGCTCCGCGCTCGACCCGATCTCCACGCTCGCCATCGAGGACCTCATCGGGGAGCTCAAGGAGCGCTTCACGATCGTCATCGTCACCCACAACATGCAGCAGGCCGCGCGGGTCTCGGACCGCACCGCGTTCTTCAACCTGGCGGCCGTCGGCAAGCCCGGCAAGCTCATCGAGATCGACGAGACCGAGCGGATCTTCTCCAACCCGTCGGTCCAGGCCACCGAGGACTACATCTCCGGCCGCTTCGGCTAGTCCGTCGGCCGCCTCCGGTGTCCTGCGGTGCTGCATGGCGGTGCCACCGCAGGACGAAGGGCCCGCCCCCGTAACCCGGGGACGGGCCCTTTCACCGTCGTGCGCCCACCGGCGTCAGGCGAAGGTGAGTTTGATGAACCAGAACGCCAGGGCGGCGACGAGCGCCGCGGCCGGCATGGTGATGAACCAGCCCATCACGATGTTCTTGGCCACGCCCCAACGCACCGCGCGCGGGCGCTTGGTCGAGCCGACGCCCATGATCGAGGCGGTGATGACGTGGGTGGTGGAGATCGGCGCGTGGAACATGAAGGACGCCAGGTACATCACCGACGCGGAGGTGGTCTCCGCGGCGAAGCCCTGCGGTGGGTCCAGCTCGATGATCCGCCGGCCCAGCGTCCGCATGATGCGCCAGCCGCCCGCGTAGGTGCCGAGCGACATGGTGATCGCGCAGGCCAGCTTGACCCACAGCGGAATGGCGTCGTCGGCCGTCTCGACATCGGCGATGACCAGCGCCATCACCACGATGCCCATGGTCTTCTGGGCGTCCTGGAGGCCGTGCCCGAGCGCCATGCCGGCCGCCGACACGGTCTGCGCTATGCGGAAGCCGCGCTTCGCCTTGTGCGGGTTGGCCTTCCGGAACAGCCAGAGGATCGCGACCATCACGAGGTAGCCGAGCACCAGCCCGATGACGGGCGAGATGAACATCGGCAGGACGACCTTCTCGATCACCCCCGACCAGATCACCTGCGTCCCGCCGGCCAGCGCCGCGCCGACCATGCCGCCGAACAGCGCGTGCGAGGAGGACGACGGCAGACCGAAGTACCAGGTGACGAGGTTCCAGACCACGGCACCGAGCAGCGCGGCGAAGAGGATGCCCATCCCCTTGCTGCCGTGGGGAGTTGCGATCAGTCCCTCGCTGACCGTCTTGGCGACGCCGCTGCCGAGGAAGGCGCCGGCGAGGTTCATCACGGCCGCCATCGCCAGCGCGGCCCGGGGGGTCAGGGCCCGCGTCGAGACCGAGGTCGCGATCGCGTTCGCCGAGTCGTGGAAGCCGTTGGTATAGGTGAATCCGAGCGCGACCCCAATGGTCACGATGAGCGCGAAGGTGTCCATGGCGTAAGGGTCAGGACTCCTTGACCGCGATGGTCTCGACGGTGTTGGCGACGTGCTCGAAGGCGTCCGCCGCCTCCTCCAGGATGTCCACGACCTGCTTGAGCTTGAGCACCTCGATGGCGTCGTACTTGCCGTTGAAGAGGTGGGCCAGCAGCTTGCGGTGGATCTGGTCGGCCTGGTTCTCCAGGCGGTTGACCTCGATCCAGTACTCGGTGAGGTTGGCCATCGTGCGGAGGTTCGGCATCGCCTCGGCGGTCAGCTCGGCCGCCCGCGCCAGCACCTCGATCTGCTGCTCGATGCCCTTGGGGAGTTCCTCGATCTTGTAGAGGACGACCAGATCGACGGCCTCCTCCATGAAGTCCATGATGTCGTCGAGCGACGAGGCCAGCGCGTAGATGTCCTCGCGGTCGAACGGCGTGATGAACGAGGAGTTGAGCTGGTGGAAGATCGCGTGCGTCGCGTCGTCCCCGGCGTGCTCGGCCGCTCGCATCCGTTCGGCGATCTCGGCCCGTGCGGAGGCGTCCGCCCCGAGCAGTTCCATCAGGAGTTTGGAGCCTGTGACGATGTTGTCCGCGGACGCCGCGAACATGTCGTAGAAGCTCGTCTCCCTGGGGGTCAGACGAAAGCGCACGTGAAATCCTCGGGGTACATCGGATTCGGTCGAGTTGATGCTAGGCGCATCATCCAGCCACAGCTAACCCAGCTAATCGGCATTCCTTCAGTGTCGCCTATCGGGCAGCATGCTCTGCACGGGGTACCGCGAGGGCCCGAAAACTTCGGTACGATATACCCGCCTGGGGTATACGGATCGCCTCAATACCACGGGAGATGGCCATGACGACCACGGACGCGGACACCAGCGGCGGGACCGCACCCGCCGCGGCCTGCCACGGCCCCCAACCGAAATCCGACCCCGTCGTCGGCACCGGATCTGTGACCGATACCGCTGTGGAAAATTCCGCGCCCGGCGGCCACGGCTACGCCAAGCAAAAGGACGCACACATCAAGCGACTGCGCCGCATCGAGGGTCAGATCCGGGGCCTTCAGCGGATGCTCGAAGAAGACGTCTACTGCATCGACATACTCACCCAGGTCTCGGCGAGCACGAAGGGCCTGCAGTCCTTCGGGCTCCAGTTGTTGGAGGAGCACCTGCGGCACTGCGTCGCCGACGCCGCCACCAAGGGGCCGGAGGCCATCGACGCCAAGGTCCAGGAGGCGACCAAGGCCATCGAGCGGATGCTGCGGAGCTGACGTCCGGCGGTCCGCGGCCCGTCCGCGGGCCCGTCAGCGCGGGTCCGGCGTCTCCCGGTCGCCCCCCTCGCCCCGTGGCACCCCGACCACGTGCAGGAGTTCGTCGATCCGGTCGGTGCTCAGCCGGTCCTCGCTCGCGGCCGCCGCCGCGATCATCAACTCACCGGTGAGGTCGATCTCCACGAGGGCCACCTGGTCCTGAACGGTCGGATGGCGATGGGCCGGCACGTCCGACACCTCCTCCTTCGAGCGCCTTCCCACGCCGTGGTGGCTACCGACAGCGTAAGGAGGGCCGCCCGCCGCGCACATGGCACGGAAGGACCATTTCCGCTCCGGCGGCGGGCCGGCGCGGACGCCGCGGCCTACGAGGGCGCCGAGGCGATCTTCCCGGTGTAGATGTCGCGCCGCTCCGGCAGCCGCACCGCGACCCTGCTGCCGAACCCGTACAGCACGGTCGTCGACGTCACCGCCGCCCCCTTCGGCGCCCCGTTGGCGAAGCGGAACCGCTGGCGGACCTTGCGCAGCCGCCCGGCGTCGTCCAGATACGCGTCGAACGGCACCAGCGCGGTGGTGAACCCCTTTTCCGCCGCCACCAGCGCGGGCCGGGTGCGCGCCGACGCCGCCCCGGCGGCCGCGGCCAGATCGGCCGTCCCGCGGTAGTGCCGCACCGCGACCCCGCCCAGCCGCTCCTGCCCCTGGTACGTCACCTCCCGCGCGCCGCGCAGCAGTTCGGCGGCGGCCAGCGGATCGGTCGCCCCGCCGGTGACGAGGTTCCCGTCGGTCAGCGCCGCGGTGTCCACCCGCACCCACTTGTCGGCCGGCACCCCCGCCCCGCGGTTCTTCATGAACAGCGCGCCGGGCGCCAGGATCTCGGTGATCGGCTGGTGACCGCCGCTGGGCTTGCCCTTCAGATCCGGCAGCACCACCCTCAACTGCCCACTGCCGGCGGCGAAGTCGTAGCCCCCGGTGCCCCGGATCGCCACCCGCGTCCCGCCGCTGACCGTCTCCATCGCCGTCCGCACCTTGGCGGTGCCCGCCCGGAGCAGCGCCTCGATGCCGCGCTGCAGCTCCACCGCGCCCGTCGCCCGCACCGCGGCGCGCACCGGCTGCGCCTGGTCGTCCGCCGCGACCCCCTCCGACGAACAGCCCGTCGTCGCCAGCAGCCCCGCCACCAGACCCGTCCCGCACGCCACGGCCGCGGCGACCGCACCGCCTCGCCTGTCCTGCACCACCATGCGTACGAGCCCCCTCGGCCGCTCGTGCTCGGGACCGCCTGGGCCGGCCGGTCCGCTCGGGACGGTCGGACGTCCCGCCGCCGGCTCGTCTGACGGTGCGTCGACCGATCCGTTCAACGACCGTTCCGGGGCCTCGTCACGCAACGCCACCTGGGGCGCGTAGCGTGGCCGGGTGCCCGAACGCGTCCCGCATCAGACCTCCACCACCGAGCGCGGTGCCTTCTGCCTGGCACGCTGCGCGTGCGGCTGGACCGGGATGGCCCGCCGCGCCCGCTCCCAGGCGCGCACCGACGCCGAGCGCCATCTGGCCGCGGTGCGGGGCGCCGACGACGCCGATCCCGGCCGCCCCGTGGAATGACCCGGTCCGTTCCGGGAACCCACCACCCCCCGCGCCGCATCTGAGGAGTGAGGGCGCAACAGCACCACTGGGCAACGGACTTCACTCGCAAACCGGACGTCACCCGTGCACGGGGGCACCCCCGGCCGGTCCCGCCAGGTGCGGCGCCCCGGCGCACACGCCCCGCGACCACCGGCCGGCCGGACCGGCCGGGCAGGGGCCGGACCGTACGACAACCAAGGGGGATTCATCCCAGTGAAGCGGCGCACACTCCTGATGGCCGGCGGCGGACTCGCCACCACCTCGCTCGCCTGGACCACCGGCTGCGACGGGCCCGGCGGCGCCTCGGCCGCGGCCTCCTCCGGCGGCGCGGCCGGCGGCACCGTCAACACCGCGGCCGCCGCCAAGTCCCCCACCACGCAAGCCGCTTGGAGCGCGCTCGGCAAGGGCCTGGACGGCGACCTGATACGTGCCTCCGACGCCTCCTACGCCACCGCCCGACGCCTCTACAACACCCGCTTCGACGCCCTGAAGCCGTCCGCCATCGCCTACGTCAAGCACCCCGGCGACATCGCCGAGTGCCTGGCCTTCGCCCGCCGCTACGACGCCCCCGTGGCCATCCGCAGCGGCGGCCACTCCTACGCGGGCTTCTCCAGCGGCAACGGCAAGCTCGTCATCGACGTCTCGGCGCTCAACAAGGTCGGCGCGCCCTCCGGCGGCACCACCCGGATCGGCGCCGGCGCCAAGCTCATCGACGTCTACGAGGGCCTGGGCGCGCACGGCGTGACGGTACCCGGCGGCTCCTGCCCCACCGTCGGCATATCCGGCCTGACCCTCGGCGGCGGCCACGGGGTGGTCTCCCGCGCGTACGGGCTGACCTGCGACAGCCTCGTCGGCGCCACCGTCGTCACCGCCGACGGCAAGACCGTCGACTGCGACGCCGGCCACCACCCCGACCTCTTCTGGGCGCTGCGCGGCGCCGGCAACGGCAACTTCGGCGTGGTCACCGAGCTGCGCTTTCGCACCCACCCGGCGCCCCGCGCGGTGATGGCGTACATGACCTGGCCGTGGGCCAAGGCCGCGGCGGTGCTGGGCTCCTGGCAGAAGTGGGGCCCGGACCAGGCCGACGAGATATGGTCCACCACCCACTTCGACGCCCGACCGGGCGGCACCCCGGGCGTCTCCGTCGCGGCCTTCTCCCTGGGCGGCTACCGCGACCTCCAGAACGCCGTGGACAAGCTGGCCGACCAGCCCGGCGGCCCCGGCCCGGCCAGCCACGTCAGCCTCACCCCGATCGGCTACCTGGAGGCGATGGAGGCGTACGCGGGCTGCTCGAAGAAGTCCAACGCCCAGTGCCACATGCAGGGCACGCTGCCCGGCCACAACGGCGCCGGCACCCTGGGCCGGGAGACCTACGCGGCCCGCTCGCACTTCTTCGACCGCTCGCTGTCCGCGGCCGGCGTCCAGACCCTGCTCTCCCAAATAGAGGCCGGCGGCCGCAAGGGCGTCGCCGGCAACGTCGCGCTCACCGCGCTGGGCGGCGCCATCAACCGCGTGGGCACCGGCGACACCGCCTTCGTCCACCGCCGCTCCCGCTTCCTCGCCCAGTACCTGACGTCCTGGTCCGCCGCCGGCACCGGCACCGCCGGCACCGCCTGGCTCAACGGCTTCCACGGCGCGATGCAACGGCACTCCTCGGGCGCCGCCTACCAGAACTACACCGACGCCGCCCTGACCGACTGGAAGTCCGCCTACTACGGGACGGCCGCCGCCCGCCTCGACAAGGTCAAGCAGACCTACGACCCGCAGCGGCTGTTCAGCACCTTCGCGCAGGCCCTCTGAGCGCCCCGCCCGCCCGAGAACGCCGCTGGCCCGACCCCCACTCCGGGGCCGGGCCAGCGCGCTGCGTTCCGTCGGTGCCGTCAGTCGTCGTCAGGCCGCCAGGTCCTTGTCCCGCTCGGCGTGGCGGCGCAGCGCCGGCTCGGCGCTGACCACCGGTGCCGGCCCGGACTCCGCGCCGCGCCCGTCCGCGGCCGGCTCCGCCGCCACCCCCGACGCCCGCACCAGCCACCGCAACGGGGAGCGCTCCACCGCCGTCATCAGCGGCACCAACAGCGCCTGCGCGAGCGGCGCCAGCAGCAGCGCGACGGCCGTGCCGAGGGCGAACCCGCCGATCACGTCGGTCGGGTAGTGGACGCCCATGTAGACCCGGCTGAAGCCCTCCAGCAGCGCCAGTGCGATGCCGATCAGCCCGAAGCGGCGGTGCGCGACGAACAGGCCGACGCCGACGGCCATGGTGAGCGTGGCGTGGTCGCTGACGAACGAGAAGTCGCTCTTGCCCGGGACCAACACCGCAAGGCCGGCATGGTCCTTGAACGGCCGCGGCCGCTCGACGAAGCCGCGGATCGGGACGTTGGCCAGCAGCGCCAGCCCGGCGGCCAGCGGCGCCCACACCAACCCGGCGATCGCGGCCGGCCCTTCGGGCTTGCGGCGGGCGGACCACCAGGCGAGCAGACACAGCACCCCGAGGGCGGCGATCAGGCCGTACTCACCGATGAACTCCATCGCACGGTTCACCCACTGCGGGGCGTGCTTCGCGAGGCCGTTGATGCCGTCGAGCACGTCGACATCGGGGTTGGGCCCCTCGAATGCGAGTCCAGCCATCTGCCGTGGCCCCTTATCTTCCGCGCGCGCGTGCGCCGCCTACGTGCTGCCAACCCCCGTTGCCGATCTGTGTGGCCGTCGAGCGCGAACCGTCGACAGGGCGCTTGCGTTCCCACGCCAAGGAAACGCGCCACCCACCTCCGGCGTTCCACTCTCCACGGGATGATCACCAGGACGTTATCGGAACTTGACACATCACCGCAGTTCAGAACCCATGGTCAAGCACCGCTCCCGGTGGGCAGCGCTTTCGCGCCATCGGACGTCACGCGCGTCGCGCCGATGTAGTCGGGCTGGTCGATCTTGTCGAACCGGATCACCGCCCCGGTGTACGGCGCGTTGATCATGTACCCGCCGCCCACGTAGATGCCCACGTGGTGGATGGTCCGCGGGTCGTTGAGGTCGTGGGCGAAGAACACCAGGTCTCCCGGGAGGAGTTCGTCCCGCTTCGGGTGCGGGCCGGCGTTCCACTGGTCGTTGGCCACCCGCGGCAGCTCGATGCCCACCGAGTCGTACGCGGCCTTGGTCAGCCCGGAGCAGTCGAACCGCCCGCCGTCGTCCGCCGTGCCGTTGCCGCCCCAGAGGTAGGGCGTGCCGAGCTTCTCCTGGGCGTAGTAGATGGCGGCCGACGCCTGCTGGGAGGAGGCCACCGGGGCGGTCGGCGCCTCGAAGCTCTTGGCCAGGGTCGTGATGCTCTTCACGTAGCTCTGCGTCTCGCCGTACGGCGGGACGCCGCTGTACTGGATGACGCGGTAGGCGCCCGCGTTGTACGCGGCGAGCATGTTCGCGGTGGAGTCGCCCGGTGCGTCCTTCACGTAACGGGCCAACTCGCAGTCGTAGGAGGCCGCCGACGGGATGGCGTCCGCCGGGTCCCAGATGTCCTTCTTGCCGTCGCCGCTGCCGTCGATGCCGTGGGTGGCCCACGTCTCTGGGAGGAACTGCGCGATGCCGAGGGCGCCCGCGGGGCTCTGCGCACGCGGGTTCCACCCGCTCTCCTGATAGAGCTGCGCCGCCAACAGCGCCGGACTGAGGGCCGGGCAGAGGGTGCCCCACTTCTGCACCAGCGACTGGTACGCGGCCGGCACCGCGCCCTTGGCCAGCCCGACCGCCCGGCCGGTGGCCCCGGCCAGCCCGGCGGCCGCCCCGTACGTACCGATCACGAGCAGCCCGACCAGGCAGAGCATCAGCCCCACCCCGAGCCCGCTGGTAACCCAGAATTTCCGCACCCCCCAACCCTCCCCCATTCAGGCCCGGTTCACAGCCCTTTCGTCGGCCTCGGCGCGCGGGGCCGCCGCACCGCGGCGCACGGACCGGCGCACGGGGCGCTTCGAACGGTGTGCGATTCGCGTCACATCGGCGCGCCCACGGCGCTCCTGACGCTCCGTCGACCACTTTCGACGCCTGCCGGCTCCTGCCGACGCCCGTCGGCGCCCGGTCCCCGTGAACACCGCTCCGCCGCGCCAACCGCCACCAGGCCCCCACCCGCAGATACCCGCCCCTGACAGTCCCTCACCATCCTTGACAATCAACGACAGACAGTCGTTGCCCAGCGTTATCGCCCGTGATACACACGGTGAGACAATGGCGCCCGACGGGACGCGAAGAGGGCCGTGCACACGGCACTCCCACCGGATCTGTCGAAGAAAGCCGTCAAGTCGACATCTGATGGCGTCTTTGTCAGCGAAGATAGAGACTGAATCCGTGCCGTGCGGCACGGTCAGGCAACTATCCATAAAGGGGCGGTGAGTTCACACATGTTCATTGCAGCCCAAAAGGGCGACATCACCACCATCATCGGCGGAATCGCCCCGGACTGGGGACCGTTCGGCAGCCTGGGCAACGAGGCCCGTGTGATGGTCGAAGTCATCATGGCGGTGGCGATCCTGCTCTGCCTCGGCATCGCCATCTGGGGCGCCGCCAAGCAGCGCATCGGCGCCACCGCGCTGCGCGACACCTTCAGCGCCGAGCAGGGCAAGGGCCTGATCGTGGCCGGCCTCACCGGGGTCTTCATCATCGGCTCGTTGGGCACGCTGTTCACCATCGTCTACGGCATGGCCGTCTAGGGCCCGTCCGACCCCGACCCGTCGGACGAGCCCTGGCCGACCGGCAGCCCGCGCGAACGACCCGGCGGCCCGGCACCACCGGCCGCAGGCCCGTCCGGACGCCCGGCGGCACGGCCACCACCCCGGCCCTGCCCGCCACCACCGGTCGGTACACCGCGCACGTCGGCACGCGCCCGTCCCCGCGCCGCCCCGCATGCGCCCCCGTCCGTCCCCTCTCCGCCGTCCCGTGCCCTCCCGTACCCCCGCACGTCCCACCTCCCGGTCCGAGGCCCCATGCTGACGCTCCTTCACCCCGGATCGCCGGGCCCCGAGCCACGACGTGCCCACTCCCGCCACCAGCGGGCCGATTGGGCCGGCCGCGTCGCGGGGACAGGTGGTTCCGGAGACCAGCAGCCCGCGGCGGGCGTTCGACGGACGGGCACAAACCGCCCAGAGTCCCCCATTCGCCTCCGCCGCCCAGCAACTGAGGAACCGTCACGGTGAGATGTACTCGTACCACTTCACCCGAGCCGGCGCCCACGCGGCTACGGTCATATGAAGGCGGCACACCAACGGCAGGGACGGCGAGGGCGGCAGCGGCGATGGCGGCAGAGGGGGCACGGGAGCGATGAGCATCGGCGACGACGGGAACTACGGCGACGGCCACGGCTCCGGCACGGGCCAGACCAGGACCAGACTCCCCGACGGCGAGGGCGACGCCTACGGCCCACCCCGCCGCACCCGGTCCACCCTCTCCAGCCGCAACCTCATCACGGTCGTCGGCGTGGTCGTCCTGCTGATCGCGGCGATCGCCTTCGCGAACCGCGGCGGCAGCGGCAACGACGAGACGGGCGCCAGCTCCGGCGGCTCCGGCAAGGACCAGGGCGCGGCCGCCCAGCCGACCGCCCCCACCGGCACCAAGCCGGTCTCCGGCAAGACCGGAAGCATCGCCTCCGGCTTCCCGAAGACCGAACAGGGGGCACAGTCGGCGGCGGCCAACTATGTGGTGGCGTTGAACAGCGACGGCATGTACGACGCCGCCAGGCGCCAGGAGATCGTGAGCTCCGTCTACGCGCCGTCCGTCGCGGCGGCACGCAAGACCAGCCTCGACAAGGCCTACGCGAACCCCGCGTTCCTCGGGCGGATCGGCCTCAAGCCGGACGGCACGGCCCCCGAGGGTCTGACGTTCGTCTCGCGTGCGAACCCCGTCGGCACGAAGGCCGAGGCGTTCAAGGGCGACACCGCGCGGGTCTCGGTCTGGTACTCCGCGCTCTTCGGCCTCGCCGGAGCGAAGTCGCAGAATCCGGTCTCGGAGAGCTGGTACACGAACACCTTCGACCTGCAGTGGCAGGGCGGGGACTGGAAGGTCACCCAGTTCACGCAGAAGAACGGCCCCGCGCCCGTCGGGCAGGACCAGCCGGCCGCTTCGGCGGAGGACATGACCAAGGCCGTGCAAGGCTACGGAGGTTTTACCTATGCCCGGTAAGCCCAAGCGCCGCCGCGCGTTCTCGGTCGTCGCCGGGCTGGCCGGCGCGCAGACCCTCGTCCTCATGCTCGCGACGCGCGCCATGGCTGCGCCGCCGAACCCCTGCGACGGGTTCACCGGCCCTGCGCTGCAAGACTGCCAGCAGCAGAACCACACCGGGGGCGGCAGCTCGCTGCCGAGCAACCCCCTCGACAACAACCCCCTCGACCCCCTCGGTTCGTTGGCCAAGGGGTGTGGCAAGGCCGCGGCCTGGATTGTCGATAAATTGTCGGAGGCGGTGAAGGCCACCTCGCAGGTGGACTTCACCAATTCCGCGTTCCTGCGGCAGTACGCGGTGGTCTTCGCCGCGTCCACCGTGCTCACGCTCGTGCTGTGGCTGCTCGCCGTCGCCAAGCGGGCCGTGCGGGGGGTGCGGCTCACGGAGGCGATCAGCGAGGCGGTCGGGTTCCTGTGGCTGACGGTGCTGGCGTCCGCGTTCACGCCGTTGATCCTCTACACGGTGGTGTCGGCGACCGACGGCGTCACCGAGATCATCGCCAAGGGGACGGGGGCGCAGACCGACACCTTCTTCGGGGCGTTCTCGCAGGCGTTGACCAAGGGGACGGACATCGGCGGCGGGCCGATCATGCTGATCGTGGTGTCGCTGGTGTCCGTGCTGGCCGCCGGCGTGCTGTGGCTGGAACTGGTGGTCCGGGCCGCGCTGCTGTACGTCGGGGCGCTGCTGGGGACCGTGGTGTACGCCGGGCTGGTCGACAAGAACATGTGGGGGCACGTGCGCCGTTGGGCCGGGATCATGATCGCGGTGATCCTGGTGAAGCCGGTGATCGTGATCGTGCTCGGCATCGCGGGGGCGCTGTCCGGGGACAAGGGGCCGAACTCCTTCTCGGCCGTGGTGTCCGGGCTCGCCATCATCATCCTGGCGATCTTCGCGAGCGCGGTGATCTACCGCTTCGTGCCCGGCTTCGGCGACGAGATGGTGTCGGCCCGGACGAGCAAGGGGCGGGCCACCGACGGCAGTCAGGCGGCCGCGATGATCTCGTCGCCCGCGGCGCTGGTGTCGCAGGGCATCAAGACGCACAGCTCCCGCCGCTCGGGCGGGGACGGGGGCGGCGCGCAGGGCGGGCAGTCCCGGCCGGCCGACGCGGTGGCCGGCGGGGTCGCCGCGCACGGCTCCCGGTCGGCCCCGAGCACACCGGCGCCCCGCAGCAACCCCGGTACCGGCGCCCCCCGCACCGGCAACACACCAGGAGGTGAGGGGCGTTGAGCACGCCGTCCCAGCCGATCGCGCCGCGGCGCACGTATCTGATCGGCCGCGCCCGGCCCCATGCCGCCATCGGCAAGAACCGGGAGACCGGCGAGATCGCGTTGATCATCGGCGGCGCCTTCCTCGGCATGATGTGCGGGCTGCTGGTGCCCTCGCTGCCGCTGCGGATCGCGAGCCTCACGGGCTTCCCGATGCTGGGGCTGGCCGCGGTCTACGTGCCGTACCGGGGGCGCACCTTCTACAAGTGGTTCGAGATCCGGCGGAGTTTCCGCCGTACCGTGCGCAAGGGAGGGGCGGTGTACCGCTCCGGGGCGATGGAGGCCGGCGTGCGGCTGGACGGGAGGGAAGTGGAGATCGGGCCACCGCCCGGCATCGGGCGGATCAGCTGGCTGTCGGCGCCGTTCGGGCCGGACGAGATCGCGGTGCTGCTGCACGCCGACCGGCGGACGGTGACCGCGGCGATCGAGATCGAGGGGCCGGGCGTCGGGCTGCGCGACAGCGAGGACCAGGAGGCGCTGGTCGACCGGTTCGGCACGCTGCTCAAGCACGTCGCCAACGGGGACGGCTTCGTCACGCGGCTCCAGATGTTGGCGCGCACCCTGCCCGCCGACCCGGACGCGCACGCCAAGGACGTCGCCCAACGGGGAGACGCCGGCTCCCCGCGCTGGCTCCAGGAGTCCTACGACCAGTTGCAGTCGATGGTGTCGACCTCCTCGGAGCAGCACCGGGCCTATCTGGTCGCGTGCATGCACTACAACCGGGAGCTGGCCGCCGAGGCGGTCACCATGGCCCGGGCCGCGGCCGCCCAGCGCGGCGGGCTGCTGCGCCGGAAGCTGGACCGGGACGCCGGGCTGGCGGTGGTGATGGCCCGTGAGCTGACCGACATCTGCGCCCGGTTGACGGAGGCCGACATCCGGGTCCGCCAGCCGCTGGGGCAGGCGCGGCTGGCGTCCCTGGTGCACTCCATGTACGACCCGGACCACCCGATCGACCACATCCAGGCGATGAGCAGGGGCAACGCCTGGCCGGCCGAACTGGACGCGACCGAGCCGACGTACCTCAAGGCCAAGACCAGGGAGTCGTCGACGCGGGCGCCCTGGTGCCATGCCACCGCCTGGGTCAAGGAGTGGCCGCTGACCCCGGTGGGCGTCAACTTCCTCGCGCCGCTGCTGGTCCACACCCCGGACGTGATCCGCACGGTCGCGGTCTGCATGGACCTGGAGCCCACCGAGGTGGCGATCGAGCGGATGCTGACGGAGAAGACCAACGACGATGCGGAGGCCAGCCGGGCCGCGAAGATGAACCGGGTGGTGGACCCGCGGGACGTGGCGCACCACGGGCGGGTGGACCAGCGCGGCGAGGACCTGGCGTCCGGCGCGGCCGGGGTCAACCTCGTCGGCTACCTCACCGTCTCCTCGCGCTCGCCCGAGGCGCTGGCCCGCGACAAGCGGACCATCCGGGCCTCCGCCGGCAAGTCCTACCTCAAGCTGGAGTGGTGCGACCGCGAGCACCACCGGGCGTTCGTGAACACCCTGCCGTTCGCGACCGGAATCCGCCGCTAACGCCGCCAACGCCGCTGACAGCCCAGGGAGGCGCGTACGTCATGGCCATGTTCGATCCGCTCGGTGCCCTCACCGAAGCCTTCACCAGCTTCCTGTTCGGGAAGGTGGAGACGACACGGCTGCCCGTACGCACCTCCACCGGCCAGGCGCAGGCGGTCTACCTCCCGACCGCGGCGCCCGGCCTCGGCGACTCGGGCGTGATCATCGGGCGCGAGGTGTACTCCGGCAAGGGCTACATCTACGACCCGTTCCAGCTCTACGGGCAGCAACTGCCGGCGCCGCACTGGCTGGTGCTGGGCGAGTCCGGCAACGGCAAGTCCGCGCTGGAGAAGACCTACGTGCTGCGGCAGCTCCGCTTCCGGGACCGGCAGGTCGTGGTGCTGGACGCGCAGGGCGAGGACGGCGTCGGCGAGTGGAACCTGATCGCCGAGGAGCTGGGAATAACGCCCATCCGGCTGGACCCGACGGCGGCCCTCAACGGCGGGATCCGACTCAACCCGCTCGACCCCTCGATCACCACCACCGGCCAACTGGCCCTGCTCCGGACGATCATCGAGGTCGCCATGGGGCACGGCCTGGACGAGCGTGCCGGCTTCGCCCTGAAGGTCGCGCACGCGGCGGTGCTCAACCAGTACGAGGAGCTGGAAGGGGCCGGCGGCGCCGCGCGCGGCCCCCGGCAGCCGGTGCTCTCCGACATCGTCGAGCAGTTGCGGCACCCCGAGCCGGCCTCCGCGGAGGCGATGAACGTCGACATAGACGACGTCCGCGCCTGGGGGCTGGACGTGGCGCTGGTGCTGGACCGGCTGGTCGACGGCGACCTGCGCGGGATGTTCGACGGCCCGACCACCGCCGGCATCGACCTGGACGCGCCGCTGATCGTCTTCGACCTCTCGCACATCGACCGGAACTCCATCGCGATGCCGATCCTGATGGCGATCGTCGGCGTGTGGCTGGAGCACACCTGGATCCGGCCGGACCGCAAGAAGCGGATCTTCCTGGTCGAGGAGGCGTGGCACATCATCAACTCGCCGTTCGTGGCCCAACTCTTCCAGCGGCTGCTGAAGTTCGGCCGCCGGCTGGGCCTGTCCTTCGTGGCCGTCGTGCACCACCTGAGCGACGTAGTGGACGGGGCGGCGGCGCGGGAGGCGGCGGCGATCCTGAAGATGGCGTCCACCCGGACCGTCTACGCGCAGAAGGCGGACGAGGCGCGCGCCACCGGGCGGGTGCTGGGGCTGCCGCGCTGGGCGGTGGAGATCATTCCGACGCTGACGCCGGGCATCGCCGTCTGGGACGTCAACGGCAACGTCCAGGTGGTCAAGCACCTCATCACCGAGGCCGAGCGCCCGCTGGTCTACACGGACCGGGCGATGACCGAGTCGTCGGCGCTGCCGACGGACGAGGCGCGCGCGCTGGCGCTGGCGGCGGACGCCGAGGCCGAGGCGCGGGCCGAAGCGATCGCGATGGAACGGCAGTTGCGGGACGAGTCGAGCGAGACGGTGGCGTGACGCGCGGATACGACGAGGACGGGTACGGCCGCGGCTACGGTCCGTACGACGACCGTGGGGACGGCCGGGGTGGGCGCCCCGGCTACGGGCGCGGGGGCGGCCGGCCCCGGAGCCGGGGCGTGCCCGACGCGCTGCTGGTGGGGCTGATCGGCTTCCTGCTCGGCCTGACCCTGGTGGTGTGGACGGCGACGGGCCTGGCCGGGCTGCTGGCACACGGCGGTTGGCCGTCGGGGGTGACCTACGGCGGGACGCCGCTGGCGCTGCCGCACCTGGTCTCCGCGCCGCACGACATCGCGGCGGCCTGGCCCGACGCGCCGAAGGACCAGCTGCCCGGCTACGGCCTGTTCTGGGGGCTGTGCGTCGGCGAGTTGATGGTGCTGCTGGTGCTGGCCATCTTCGCGCTGGGGACGGTCACCCGGTACCGGGCCGTACGGGCGGCGCGGCGGGCCCAGCGGGACGGTGCGGGGCCGCGGGCGGAGCGGGCGCCCGGAGTGGCGCCCGAGGTGGCGGAGGGCGCGGGGGCGCCGGTGGCGCAGACCGCGCCGCAAACCGCCGCCCCGCAGGCTCCGGTGGCGCCGGAAGCCCCAGCGGTCCCGGTGGCCCCGTCAGCCCCGGAGGCCGCGGTGGCGCCGGCCGGTCCCGCGGCGTCCCCTCCGGCGGCGTCCAGCCCGGCGCCGGCACCCCCGGTCGTCGAGCCGGTGCCCGAGCAGCGCTCCGCCGACATCCCCGCGGTCGTGGCCGCGGCCGCGGGAGCCCCGCCGGCCACGGCCGGCGAACCGGCCCTCCCCCGGCTCCAGTTCGACCGCGAGCGGGCCGTCACGCGGGCCGCGGCGCTGGCCGCCGCCACCGCGGCGCCCGGCCCCCTGGTCGTCGCCACCACCGACCCCGCGCTCTGGGCCGAGACCAACGACGCCCGCGCCAAGCTGGGGCCGCTGCTGGCCTACGACCCCACGCACCGCCTGGACACCCCGGCCCGGCTGCGCTGGTCGCCCACCACGGGCTGCGAGGACATCGTCACCGCCACCGCCCGGGCCGCCGCGCTGCTGGCCCCGGTCCGCCCGGCCAGCACCCTGGACTCGGCGCTCGCGGACGCCGCACAGACCCTGTTGCGCTGCTGGCTGCACGCCGCCGCGCTGGACGGCCGCCCGTTCCGCCAGTTGCACCGTTGGGCGCACGCGGCGGGCGGCGCCCAGGAGCCGGTGCGCATCCTGCGGACCAACCCCAAGGCGTCCGGCGGTCAGGCCGGCGAGCTGGAGTCGGTACTCACCGCGCACACCGAACGCCGCGAGATGGCCCGGGAGTTGGTGGGACGCACCCTGACCGCGCTGTCCTCGGTGCACATCCGGGACGCCAGCAATCCGCTGCGATCGGATGCGCTCGCCCTCGAATCATTCGTCGCCGAAGGGGGAACGCTCTACCTGGTGGGCGAGTCCATCGAGGACCCGCGCACCGACCCGGGTGCGATGCCGCTGCTCACCGCACTCCTCTCGCACGTGGTCGAGCACGGCCGCCGCATGGCCGAACGGTCATCCGCCGGTCGGCTCGACCCACCACTCACCCTCGTCCTGGACGACATCGCCGCGCTCGCCCCGCTGCCCGCGCTGCCCGACCTCCTCCAGACGGGCCGGCAGCGCGGCCTGTTGACGCTGGCCACGATGCGCTCCCGGGAGCAGGCCCGGGCCCGTTGGCCGCAGGACTTCGCGCCGGCCTGAACGGGACGGGCCGGCCCCCGGCCCACCCCACGGACCGGGCCGGGGATCACGGGGCGGCCAGCGCCGCCAGCGGGCGCGGCGGGGCGGAGACCAGATGGTCGGCCAACTCGGCCCAGTGGTCGGTGAGATAGAAGTGGTCGCCGCCGGGGAAGACCCGCAGCCGGAAGCCGCCGGTGGTGTGCTCCGCCCAGGCCGCCGCCTCGTCGATGCTCACCAGCGGGTCCCGGTCGCCGGTCAGCGCGGTGACCGGGGCGGCCAACGGCGGTCCCGGGCGGTGCCGGTAGGTCTCCACGGCCTTGTAGTCACTGCGGACCACCGGGAGCGCCATGGCCAGCACGTCCCGGTGGTCCAGCAGCCGCGGGTCGGTCCCCTGGGTGCGCCGGATCTCGTCGATCAGCCCGTCGTCGTCCCGGAGGTGGACGGTGCCGCCGCGCACCCGGGTGGGCGCCCAGGCGCCGGAGGCGATCAGGTGCGCGGGGCGGAGGCCGTCGCGCTCCAACAGGCGGGCCGTCTCGTAGGCCACCAGGGCGCCCATGCTGTGCCCGAGGAGGACCAACGGGCGGTCGGCCAGGGGCGCCAGCGCGCGGTGCGCGCCGGCCGCCAGCTCCGTCAGCTCCTCGATGCGGGGCTCGCGGATCCGGTCGTTGCGGCCCGGGTA
The DNA here is from genome assembly GCF_044769405.1 of Streptomyces sp. NPDC090442. Lineage (NCBI taxonomy): Bacteria > Bacillati > Actinomycetota > Actinomycetes > Kitasatosporales > Streptomycetaceae > Streptomyces > Streptomyces sp. NPDC090442. Next base: position 16,961 of record NZ_JBIVXW010000033.1, on the reverse strand, counting down.
CTGGACCGCGAGCAGCTCGTGCGGGCGGGCGTCGGCGGTGCGGGCGGCGACCGCGGTGGCCAGCCGCCGGTAGGCGCCGGCGCCGCCGCCGGCGTGCGGGAAGCAGACGATCCGGGCGGTCGCGGCGGCGGGGTGCGCGGGGCCCGGGCGCAGCCGGCGCAGCCACGGGTCCGCGGCGGGCGCCGTCCGGGGCCGCGGCAGGGTGCCGGCGGGCACGCTACATGCCACGGGTGTACCCCCCGTCGACGGTCAGCGACTGCGCCGTGATGGCCGCGGCCCGGTCCGACACCAGGAAGCCGATCAACTCGGCCGCCTCGCGCGCCTCGACCAGCCGCCGCAGCGGGATGGACTTGCGCGCCTGGCGCAGCATCCGGGCCGGGTCGGCGCCGATCTCCTCCGCCGAGGCGGCGATCTCCCGGCGCAGCATGGGGGTGTCGATCCAGCCCGGCAGCACCGCGTTGACGGTGATGCCGCGGGACGCCAGGTCCAGGGCGAGGCCCTTGGTGTAGCCGATCAGGCCGTGCTTGGAGGCGCAGTAGGCGGTGTTGCGCATCTTGCCGGCCTTGCCGAGGATCGACGAGACGTTGACGATCCGGCCGTGGTCGACGAGGTGCTCCAGGCAGGCGGCGGTGACCGCGAAGGTGCCGTGCAGGTTGATGTCCAGTACCCGCAGCCAGGTCTCCTCGTCGTCCGGGCCGTTCTCGTCGGCGACGCCGGCGTTGTTGACCAGGATGTGCAGCGGCCCGGCGGCGCGCAGCGCGGTGCGCAGGGCCCCGCGGACCGCGTCCCGCTCGCGCAGGTCGGCGACGAGCGGGGTGACCTCGGCGCCCAGGTCGCGGACCTCCTTGGCGACGGTGTCCAGTGGGGCGGCGTCCCGGTCGAGCAGGACCAGGTGGCCGGCGCCGGCCTCGGCCAGCAGCAGGGCCACCTCGCGGCCGATGCCCTGGGCGGCGCCGGTGACCACCGCGGTCCGCCCGGCCAACTCGCCCGGCACGGGCCGCTGTTCGGCTTCCAGGGCGGCCGTGGCAGCGGTGTCCAGTTCACTCATGGTCGGCCCCTCACGCCATCTTCAGGCCGCCGTCGACGTGCAGTACCTCGCCCGTGGTGTAGGTGTTGCGCGGGCTCGCGAGGTACGCCACGGCGTCGGCGATCGTCTCGGGTTCGGCGTACTTCTTCAGCAGCAGCCGGCTCATGATCTCGTCCTCGCCGTGGGCGCGGATGGTGTCGGTCATGTCGGTGGTGATCACGCCGGGGGCGACCGCGTTGACGAGGATGCCCCGGGAGGCCAGCTCCACCGCCATCGCCTTGGTGAAGGACTCCAGACCGCCCTTGGCCGCCGCGTAGTTGGACTGGCCGCGGCCCGGCTTGGAGGCGGCCGACGAGGAGATGTTGACGATCCGGCCGTAGCGCTGGCGCAGCATCGCCGGCGCGGCGGCCTGGACGGTGAGCATGGGGGCGACGAGGTTGGTGGCCAGCACGTCCTGGATGTCCGCGAGCCGCTGGTTGACCAGCAGTTCGTCGCGGGTGATCCCGGCGTTGTTGACCAGCACGTCGAGCCGCCCGAAGGAGGCGCGGACGCCGGCGACGATCCGCTGCGGCACCTCGGGGTCGGAGACGTCCCCCTGGAACAGCTCGACCTTGCGGCCCAGCTTCGCGATCTGCTCGGCGACCTGCTCCGCCTCGGTGGTCGCGCTGCGGTAGTTGAGGGCGATGTCGCAGCCCTCCTGTGCCAGTCTGACGGCGATGGCGCGTCCGATGCCCCGGCTGCCGCCGGTCACCAGTGCCACCTGGCCTGCGAATTCCATGACGCTTGGGTCCTCTCAAGTCCATTGGGGCGTACGGCACATGGGCCGGGCGCCGCACGCGGTGCGGTACCTGCGACGGGTCGCGTGCGGCGCCCGGGGCTCAGACCGAGTGCGCGCTCTTGTAGTCGGCCAGCCGCAGCCCGTGGGCGTCGGCCAGGGCGGCGATGTCGATGACCTGCTGGCGGCTGATGTTCCCGTAGGAGTAGTGCCGGTCGATGCCGGCCAGGCCCATCAGCGCGGTCTCCGCCATGCACGCGAAGAGCTGGCCGGCCTCCAGGAACGCCCGCGCGGAGGGGTGCAGGCCCTCGCCGTTGGGCGTGGCGACGATGCCGCCGAGCATGTACGCCAGGTCGGGCCGCTGCTCGGCCAGGTCCGGCACCGCGTTGTTGGGCACCGCGATGTCACAGACCACCGCGTCCTGGGCGAAGTGCTCGCCGGTCAGGAACGGTTCGGGGCTGTTGGAGGCGCACAGCACCAACTGCGCCTCGCGGAGCGCGTCGGTGTCCTGGGCGACGGTCAGGAACGGGTCCGTGCCGTACCGCTCCTCCAGGTAGGCGGCGATCTCCTTGCCGCGGTCGGCGTCGCCCGCGCCCTCGGCGGACGCCCCGTCGGCCAGCCACTTGGCGATCAGCGGCTCCTCGGCGAGCCGGGCCGGGATGCCGGTCAGCTCGCCGCCGGCCGCGATCCGCGCCCAGCACTCCTGGTAGATGCCGTGCACGGTGTTGCGCAGGCGCCGCGCCGAGCCGTCCCGCCGGCTGCCCACCAGCACGATCTTGCCGAGCTTCTCGGCGAAGAGCTGGCTGTAGACGGAGGCGATGTTGCCGGCCGCGCCGACCACCGCCAGCGTGGCGTCGGCCACCTCGAAGCCCCGGTCGCGCGCGCCGCGTTCCATGGCCCGTACGCCCATCGCGACGGTCAGCGCGTTGCCCGACGTCAGCGCGATGCCGGGGACGTTGAGCGAGGTGCAGTTGTTGGTGACGATCGAGGTGTACATGCCGAGGCCGGCGACCTCGCAGCCGTCCGCGCGGGCCGCCTGCACCCGCTCCTCGACGTCCGCCCGGATTCCGGCCACGTCCCCGGACGCCAGGTAGCGGCCCATCTGCTCGGAGCCCACCATCAGCGGGTAGAGCGCGAACTCCACGGCGCTGCCCAGCGGCGAGTCGATCCGCACGGCCGGGTACGGCGCGGCCTTCTTGACCGGCTCCATGCCGAGGACGAAGGAGCGCAGCGCGGCGTCGCTGAGGTCGGCCAGTGCCGGGTCCACCTGCCGCAGATGGGCCGGGGTGATCAGGTGGTTGACGAACGCCACCTTGCGGACCGGGCCGGTGATGTCGCGCGGCGCACCCTGCTCGTAGCCCTCGATCGCGCCGCGGAAGTCGCGGATCTCGGCCCGCGGCTTGGGGATCGTCCGGTCGCTGGCCGGGTGGACCAGGTGCAGGGTGTCCTCGTAGCGCAGGATGCGGCAGAGCCGGTCCAGGGCGCCGCGCAGCCGCTCGATCTCCTGGTCGGTGAGGCGCGCGGACGGCTGGATGCGCAGCACGTTGCCGGCGCTGCCGGTCGGCGCGATCCGGATCCGTTCCTGGCGCAGCAGGTAGCCGGAGAGGAGGTAGCCCAGCGCGCCGGTGTAGGCGCTGCCGCGCAGCACCATCGAGCGGGCCTCGCCCTGTTCGCGCAGTTGGACGCCGAGGAAGAGGCCCTTGCCGCGGATGTCCTCGATGACGTCGGGGTAGGCCGACTTGAGGTCGGCGAGCATCTCCAGCAGCCGCTCGCCGCGCTCGGTGACCTGACGGTAGACCTGCCCGTCGTCGGCCTCCAGCATCTCGACGACCTTGCGGCCGATGGCCGAGGAGAAGTCGTCCATGGCAAACGTCGAGCTGTGGATCAGGTCGAACTCGCCCTGGTACAACGACCGTCGGACCAGCATCGCGGAGACCTTGGCCAGGCCGCCGCCCAGCGACTTGGACAGCGTGTAGTAGTCACCGCGCAGCCCGATCAGCGAGCTGGCCAGGAAGGCGCCGCAGCGGCCCATGCCGCTCTGCACCTCGTCGATGATCAGGGCGGTGCCGACCTTGTTGCAGAACAGCCGGATGGCGCGGCCCTGTTCGGCGGTGAGCGCGTGGATGCCGCCCTCGCCCTGCACCGGCTCGACCAGGAAGGCGGTGAGGGCCGGGAAGTCCCGCTCGACGATCCGTACCCGGCCGTCGGCCAGTTCGGCGTCGAGCAGCACCACTCGCTCGTCCTCGGCGATCCGGTCCAGCAGCTCGGGCCGGTCCATGGGGACGAAGCGGACCCGGGTGCCGAGGTTCTGGAACGGGGCGCGGAAGCCGGCGTTGTAGGTGAGCTGGACGCTGCCGACCAGCTTGCCGTGGAAGGACCGCTCCAGGGCCAGGAAGAGCGGCTTGGTGGCCAGCGCCGCCGCGTTGTGCGCGCCGACGGCGGCCAGCAGCGCCTCGACGCCGGCGGCCGGGGTGATCTGGCCCTGGAGGGCCGGGAGTTGGTAGGCGTCGGGGTCGACGGTGGCCGTCCCGCGGCGCAGCGCGTCGCCGGCGGCCTCCAGGTGGGCGCCGACCTCCTCGGCGAGCGCCGCCGCCCGGGTCACCCGGACCAGCTCGGCGTGCTTGACGGCCGCCTCGACGGCCTCGGCGCCGCTGTTGCCGAAGGTGGCCAGGTACGGCTCCTTGATGCCGGTCTCCCGGCGGACGACGTCGCTGAGCGCGGCGCCGAGCCGGCCGGCCTCGCCACGCAGCGAGAACTGGGCGTGCACGGGACGCTGCTGGTCCAGCAGTTCCTTGGCGTGCGCGACGATCTCGGGGTGGTTGTGGCCGAGGATCAGCGAGCCGTAGCCGCCCATCAGGTCCAGGACCGGCACCAACTCGCCCTGGTCATCGCGGTGGTAGAGGGTGTTGCCCTCGGCCCGCTCGTACTCGATGTCCAGTCCCAGGGCGGTGAACACCCGGCCCATCTGGGGCTGCACGTACTCGGTGAACGCGTGTGTTGCTGACATGGACTGCTGTCTCCTAGACGAGGTGCGGCCGCTCGGCGAGCAGGGCGCCCGCGAACCCGTTGAAACTGCTGTGCAGGCTGAGGACGGAGTCGATCCGCCGCTTCCGGGGCGCGCCGGTGACGAAGTCGGTGCCGCCGTCCGGCGGGGTCTTCAGGTGCGGGATCGGCGGCAGCTCACCGGCGGCGAACAGGCTGGGCGCCAGCGCCAGTTCGGCCAGCGGGCCGGCGGCGCCGAGGGTGCCGGTGACCGGCCGCAGGGAGCTGACCGGGACGCCGGAGTCCTTCAGCAGCGCGCGCAGCAGCTCGGTCTCGGCCGCGTCGTGGTGGACGGTGCCCTTGCCGTCGGCCAGGACCGCGCCGAGGCTCTCCGGCGTCACGCCGTGCGCGGCCATCAGACCGCGGGCGCTCTCGGCCAGCGCGGCCGGTCCGACGCCGCTGTCCACGGTCGGCCGCAGCGTCGCGCCCAACACCGTGACCAGGGCGCGGGCGCCGCGCGCCGCGGCGTCCCCGGCCCGCTCCAGGACCAGCGCGACGGCGCCCTCGGCGAGCACTGTGCCGTCCCGCCCGGCGTCGAAGCTGCGCAGCGAGGCGGCGCCGCGGCCGCCGGCGGTGAGGTTGCCGGCGCGGTACTGCGCGGCCAGCTTCAGCGGTTCGTTGAAGCTGCCGGCGCCGACCACCAGCGCGGTGTCGCAGTCCCCTTGGCGGAGGCTGAACGCGGCCCGCTGGAGGGCGCCGAGGGCCGCCCCGGCGTCCTGCACGAAGGCCGCGCAGTCGCCGCGGAACCGCTGGGCGATGCTGACCAGCGCCAGGGTGTTGTTGTTCAGCGCCCGGATGACGGTGAACGGGTTGAACGTGGCGGCGTTGCCGAACGCCTCGGCCACCACCCGGGTCAGGTCCGCGCCCATCCCCGGCGAGGTGTCGGTGCGGGCCTGGTCGAGCGCCTTGTGGAAGGCGGCGACGCTCAGTTCGGTGGAGTCGTCCTGGGCGACGTAGAGCCCGCGCCGCTCCTCGGGGATCTCCTGCCAGCCCTCGCCGGCCGCCCGCATGGCGTCCTCGGCGGCCAGCACCGCGTTGAAGGTGAACGCGGTGCCGAACTTCCGCAGCTTGTGGGGGACGCTGTCCCGGCTGGCCTGCTGGAGGTCGGCGGGCACGTGCCCGAAGTGGGTGATCTTCTTCGTCCGGACGTAGGGGTCCTGGTAGGGGACGAGCGCGGGCCGGCCCTCGCGCCAGGCCGTCCACAGGGCCTCGGGCCCGCGCCCGGTGGGCAGTACGGCGCCGATGCCGGTGACGACGATCGCGTCGGGGTCGAAGGCGCCGGGGTCGGGCGCACCGCGCCCGGCGCCGGGCCGGGTCTCGGTGCTCGAATCGATGTCAGTGCTCATAACCACGCACCACCAGACTGGCGTTGAGGCCGCCGAAGCCGAAGGAATTGCTCACCGCCACCGACACCTCCTGGTACCGCGCCTTCTCGGGCACGTAGTCCAGGTCGCAGGCCGGATCCGGGTTCTCCAGATTCAGCGTCGGGGGCACGATGCCGTCCCGTACGGACAGCACGGTGGCGATCAGCTCGGGCGCACCGGCGGCGGCGATCAGATGGCCCAGCATGGTCTTGTTGGCGGTGACCGCCAGCTTCCGGTAGTGCTCGCCGGCCGCGAACACGTCCTTGATCGCCCGGGTCTCGATCGGGTCGTTCAGGGGGGTGGAGGTGCCGTGCGCGTTGATGGAGTCCACGGCCTTTGGCGCCACCTCGCCGTCCGCCAGCGCCCGGCGCATCGCCAGCGCGGCGCCCTGGCCCTCCGGGTGCGGGGCGGTGACCTGGTAGGCGTCCAACGAGCTGCCGAAACCGGCCAGTTCGGCGTAGATCGTGGCGCCGCGCCGGCGGGCGCTCTCCTCGCTCTCCAGCACCAGCATGGCGGCGCCCTCGGCGGCCACCAGTCCGCTGCGGTCCCGGTCGAAGGCCCGGCACAGCCGGTCCCCGAACAACTCCGAGGTGGACGGGGCACCCAGCAGGTGCAGCCCAGTCATGGTCGGCAGGTTGAGCACCGAGTCGGCGCCGCCCACCAGCATCGCGTCCACCTCCCCGCGCCGGATCATCCGGAAGCCGTGGCCGATGGCGTGGGTGGCCCCGGCGCAGGCGGTGGAGAAGTTCAGCGCCGGGCCGCGCAGCCGATGGCGGGCGGCGATCCCGGCGGCCAGCGCGTCGTTGGTGCAGAACAGGCCGCTGGCGCGGTCCAGTTGGTCGCGCCGCTCGAAGAGCGTGCGCCAACTGGGCCGGCCGTCCGCCCCGATGGCGTGCAGCAGCTCGTAGGGGTCCCGCTCGGGCACGCCGGAGCCGACGGCGGTACCGATCCGGCCGACCGCGCCCGGGTCCGCGACGCCGGCGTCGGCCAGCGCCTGCGCGGCGGCGGCCAGCCCGAACCGGGTGCGCCGCTCCAGCGGCCCCGCCAGGCCCTCGTCGGCGCCGTACCGCGCGGCGAACGCCGCGTCGTCGACCGGCGCCGCGTAGCGCACCGGGAAGTCCGGGGCGCCGGGCAACTGCCAGGCGCGGATCGCCGAGCGGCCCGCGATCAGCCCCTCCCACATGGTCTCCCAGTCGAGCCCCAGTCCGCAGACGGCGCCCAGCCCGGTCACCACGACGCGGCGGCTCATTTCTCGGCTCCTTCCAGTACGACGGCGCCCACCTGGCCGCGTGCGCCACAGGCCAGCACCAGGGCCCGCGGCGCAGGCAGCGGCTCCTCGCGGACCGCGTCGCCGTCGGCGACCAGCCGCCGGCCGGTGGCCAGGCCGTGCAGCGCCAGCAGGGTGTGCGCCAGCGGGTGGGCGGGACCGAGCACCCCGGTGGCCCGCTCGGCGGTGAAGTGCGCGGGCCGGTCCGCGGCGCCGGCGAAGACCCGCTCCAACGCGGCCTCCTGGGCCCGTGCGGCGGTGTGCGTCCAGGCGGCGTCGGGCAGCACCCAGCCGATCCCGTCGGCGTCCGTGCCGGCCGTCTCCAGGGCCGCGTGGACGGCCTCGGCGAGCGCCTCGGCCCGGTCCTCCTCCCCGGCGCCGAAGGCCCGCCCGTAGCCGGCCAGCCGCGCCCCCGGGGCCGCGGCGGTCGCCCGGGGGCCGTCGGTGCCGGCGGGGTCGCCGTCGGCCCGTTCGGCGAGCAGGAAGGCCGCGCCCTCCCCGGGAACGGCCCCGTTCCACCCCAACTCCTCGTACTGGACGAAGAGCAGCGGATGCACCTTGGGGCTCACCGCCCCGATCAGCGCCGCCTCGTTCTCCCCCTCGGCGATCGACAGCGCCCCGTCGATCAGGGCCGTCAGGCCCGCGTCGGAGAACGGCGAGTACGCGGCCATCGCCCCGGTCAGCCCGAAGACCGCCGAGATGTGCGCGGCCGCGGTGCTGTTGAGGTGGGACAGCCCACTGAACGGCGGGACCTCCCGGCCGTAGAGGGCGGCCACCTCGGCCGGCGAACCGGCGGCCCGGTGCAGCCCTTCCAGCGCGCCGAACCGCAGCAACTCCTCGTCCACCGTGGGCAGTCCGAGGTAGAGCCCCCATCCGGGCCCGCCCACCGGACCGGCCTCCGCCGGGCCGGCCAGGGCCAACCGCGCCCCGTAGAGCGCCATCCGGGCCTGCTTCTCCGAGGTGCGCAGCACCCTGCGGTGCACCCCGAGGGTGGCCGCGTCCGGGTCGTCCACTAAATAGGCCGAGTCGAACTCCGGCCAGGGACCGGCGAGTTCCGCGACCGGCCGCCGGGTGTCCTTGCCGGCGACCAGGGCCTCCCACAGGTCGCCCGGGTCGGTGCCGGCCGCCGTGTAGAGGCCGGGCGCGGTCAGTCGCACGTCGTGTGTGGTCATGGCCGCGCTCACCCCGCCTGGGCCAGGATCAGGGAGCAGTTCTGGCCCCCGAAGCCGAAGGAGTTGGACAGCACCGTCCGCACCCGTGCCGGGCGCCGCTCGGTGACGACGTCCAGCCCGGCGGTGACCTCGTCGGGCTCGGCGAAGTTGAGCGTCGGCAGCAGCGTCTGGCGCTGCAGGCTGAGCACCGACAGCACCGCCTCGGCCGCCCCGCTGTTGGCCAACGAGTGCCCCATCGCGGACTTGTTGCCGGTGACCGGGACGTCCCCGACCCCCGCCCCGAAGACGGTGTGCAGGGCCGCCGCCTCACAGGTGTCGTTGGCCTCGGTCGAGGTGCCGTGGGCGTTGATGTGGTCGATGTCCTCGGGGGCGAGGCCCGCGTCGGTCAGCGCGGCCCGCATGCACACCGCGTAGTCCGAGCCGTCCCGCGAACTGGACGTCATCTTCCCGGCCTCGGTCACCCCGGCGTACCCGGCGACCCTGGCGAGGATGCGGGCGCCGCGTGCCTCGGCGTGCGCCCGGGACTCCAGGACGAGGAAGGCCGCGCCGTCCCCGATGACGAAGCCCGAACGGTCCTTGTCGAAGGGCCGGCTGAGTTCGCCGGGCTCCTTGCCCGCCGCCGGGGCGAGCGCGCCCACCCCGTAGAAGGCGGTGACCGAGGCCAGCGTGGTCAGCGTCTCCGCGCCGCCGGCCAGCGCCACGTCGAGCACGCCGCTGCGCAGATAGCGGTAGGCGCTGCCGATGGCCATGCCGCCGGCGGCACAGGCGTCCGCGCGGGTCTCCAGCACGCCGGTCGCGCCGAAGTAGTCGGCGAGCGCGGCGGTGGCGGTGTCCGGCTGGATCTTCTGGTGCCGGTGCGGGTCGAGCCCGCCGTCGGTGCCCGCGTCGTCGAGGCGGTCCAGGTAGCCGTCCAGGTCCAGGGCGCCGGCGTCGTGGTCCACGTGGGCGGCCAGCGCGGTGAGTTCGGCCGGCTCCATGACCATGCGGTTGCAGGCGAGGAAGACGCCGCCGCGCTCGGTCTCCAGCCGCCGCGGCAGTCCGCTGCGCTCCCACGCCTGGGCGGCGGCGTGCCAGGCCAGCACGCCGGCCGGCCCCAGCGGCCCGGCCTCCGCCGGCGCCGCCCCGGCCAGCTCCCGCTGGACCTCGGGGTCGAGGTGCGCCGAGACGGCGCAGGGGACGCCCCACTCCGAGTGGAGCGGGTGCTCACCGATGAGCGTGCGTCCTTCCGCGAGGTGCTCGAACAGCGCCTCCGGGTCGGTGAGTTGCCCGGCGACCAGACCGATCCCGGTCACCACGACCTCGTGTTCGGCCCCGTGGGCCACGGGCCCTGACCCGTTGGTCGGGAGTTCGGCCCCGTTGGTTGAGTGGGGTGTCACTTGCTTTCCTTTCGCACGACTCGCACGACGAGCGACGCCTTCCGCACCGGCCTCGCTGCGGTCAGCCGACGGGCTGGGCGTCCCCGACGGCGGCGAGCGCGGCCCGCACGCCCTCGGCCATCACCTCGTCACCGGTGGCCGCCTCCAGCGCGGCGCCGCAGCCGGCGCAGATCGCCTTGCCGGACGCCGCCAACTCGGCCTTGTCCGCGCCGCATTCGGTGCACTGCTCGGGCAGGTGGTCGAAGATCGCGTGGGTGAAGGCGGCCCAGTGCGCGCTGGTGGCCGCCGCGGCGACCTCGTGCGGGCGCTGGCCGGCGTGCACCTGTTCCACGGAGTAGCCGAAGGCGCTGCGGCGCAGCACGTCGGCGGCGAGCTCGGTGATCCCGCCGCGCTCGTCGTAGAGCCGCTCGGAGCCGCCGAGCGCGTTCGCGAGCTGGTCCAGGACATTCGACTTGGGCAGCGTCACGCCCAGCTTGGTCTCCATCTCGAAGCGGAATTCGACCAGGTCGAGGGATTCCGCGCCCAGGTCACCGACCAGGGTGGCGTCCGCGGTGATCTCGTCGACGCCGGTGCCCAGGACCTGGGCCAACCCCTCCCGCACGATGTCGTGGATCTGCTCGGCCGCATAGGGGTTCTGCATGGCTCTCTCCTTGTTTCTGAGCGCTTTCGACACCACCGTCGACCGGCCATGAAAATTCCCGGAAAACGGCAGCAGAAATTACTCGGCAGCGTGTTTTCACGCGCGTTCCACCGGCTTCGGAAAACGCGCAGCGCGATGAATGCGCGATACTAGGAGCCCGCTTGGCGAACCTTGGTGACGTCGCGCCGAGTTTCAGTCGACGAGCGCCACGGCAGGCTGCCGCACGGCAAAGGTGAATGAAAGGTATGTGGTGGTTTGCCCCGCTGGGCGTGACATGGCGTCGTCAACCCGACGCGCTAGGCCCGTGGCACAAGAGACTCGCCCCGTGGGCACAAGAGAAAGGGAACATTCCAGCTTAGGAATCCCCGAATTTAGACGCCTGCGTAGGCGCTACACATGGCCATCCCCCGTAGCAAATGATCCCCCGACACCTGCTTGCCAAGAACGAGCAGTCGTGGTCGGCGACCACTTCGTTGTGGCACACCCACAAAGCCCGTCCCGCCCCACTACTGGAGGCGCGACAAAAACGTTACCAGAGGCCCATACGAGCGTCACTCGTTTGTGCGATAGGTCACGTGACCCAGCGACGCAAGAAAGGGTTAACCACGAACGGTTCGCGGTAACGCGAAAATTAACGCGCAATTCACACGGGACTGGTCTCGCGAAAAACCCCAGGAAGGCGGCGGGTTACCGCGCGTAAACTCCGCGAGAGGTCCACTCGATTCCGGCCACGGCCGACACTTCCCGGCCACCCGCCCGACCGCGCCGCCCTCACCCGGCGACCTCCGCCCCCGCCGCCGGAAGCTCCCGCTCCGCCTGGAGCCGCCGCGCATATCCGGCCAACCGCTTCCCCAGGTTCACACTCACCGCACCGACCAACCGCCCGTCCCGATAGTGCGCCTCCACCACCTTCTCCGACCCCGGCTCCCCCTCCTCCACGACCACCCGGTCCCCGCTCCCCGGCAGCCCCACCGACTTGATCCGCAGCCCGAACGCCGACGTCCAGAACGACGGCACGTGCACATACGGCTCCGCTCCCGCCGGCCCCGCCAGCAGGTTCCGCCCCGCCAACTCCCCCTGCGCCGCCGCATTGCTCCAGTGCTCCAACGCCACCGGCCCGTCCGCCGACCGCACCGCATCGCACCGGGCCACGTCCCCGGCCACCACGATCCGCGGATCCGGCGCCACGGCCACCCCCGCCGCCCGCGCGAACAGCCGCTCGTCGCAGTGCACCCGCCCCGCCGGCAGCGCCAACCCGGACCCCAGCAACCACCCGGTCGCCGGCACCATCCCGATCGCCACCACCACCAACGCGGCCGGCAGCACACCCCCGTCGGCCAGCTCGACCCCGGCGACCCGACCCCGTTCCGCACGGAACCCCGTCACCCCGGCGCCCAGCCGCAACACGACCCCGGCCCGGCCCGCCGCGTCCGCCACCACGTCCGGCACCGTCCCGCCCAACACCCGCAACGGCCGCCCGAACGGCTCCACCAACGTCACCCGCACCCCGAGCCCCAGCCCGACCAGCGACGACGCCAACTCCACCCCGACGAACCCGGCCCCGACGACGACCACCTCACGGGCCCCGCCGTCCACCGCCGCGCGCAGCGCCCGGACGTCGTCCAGCCCCCGCACCGTCAGCACCCCGGCCGGCACCTCCCCTGGCCACTCCCGCGCCCGCGCCCCGGTCGCCACCACCAGCCCGTCGTACGGCAGCTCCGCCCCGTCGGCGAGCCGCACCCGGCGCCGCTCCCGGTCCAGCCCGACCGCCGCCGTCCCCCGCACCCAGCGGGCGCCGAAGTCCTCGGCGCCCGCCAGCCGGATGTCCGCCTCGGTGAGCGTCCCGGCCACCAACTGCTTGGTCAACGGCGGCCGGTCGTAGGGCAGTTCCGCCTCCTCCGACACCACCGTCAGCGCCCCGGTGAAGCCGCCGGCCCGCAGCGCCTCACCGGCCCGGACGCCCGCCAGCCCCGCGCCCACCACGACGACCTCGCGCACGGCCCTCAGGCCCCCTCGACCGAGATCGCCCGCACCGGACACGCCCGCACCGCGGCCGCCACCTTCCCCGCCAGCTCCGGCGCCGGGTCCGCCGCGACCACCAACTGCTCGTCGTCGTCCAGCGCGAAGACCTCGGGCGCCACCAGCGCGCACTGCCCCAGCCCGTCACACAGCTCGTAATCGACCTTGATCCGCATGCCTGCCTCCCCCAACTCCCCTATGGATCACGCCGTTGCGCGACGGGCATCGACCCGCCGCGCCCACCCGCGGCCGGCGGCGCACCACCGACCGCGGGGGCACTACGCCCTTACACCGTCTCCCGCGCGTACCGCAGCGGCAGCTCCGCCAGCCCCCGGATCGCGTCCGAGGCCAGCCACCGCACCTCCCCCGCCGGCACCCCCAACTCCAGCGTCGGGAACCGGTCCAGGATCTCGTTCAGCGCGATCGTCGCCTCCTGACGGGCCAGCCGCTGCCCCAGGCAGAAGTGCGGCCCCATCCCGAACGCCATGTGCTGCGCGGTGGCCCGCCCGATGTCGAAGGTGTGGCCGTCCGCCCGCACCTCCGCGTCCCGGTTGGCCGCGTTCAGCAGGAACCGCACCAACTCGCCCTTGCGGATGGTGACCCCGCCGGCCTCGAAGTCCTCAAGGGCCACCCGGTTGACCGTCGTCATCGCCGACCCGCGGAACCGCAGCGCCTCCTCGACCGCCGGACCCACCAGCGACCGGTCCGCGCGCAGCGAGGCCAACTGCTCCGGGTGCGTCAGCAGCTCGTGCAACGCGTTGGCCAGCAGGTTCGTCACCGTGTCGTGCCCGGCGATCAGCAGCACCGCGGCGAACGACGACAACTCCTCGTCCGTCAGCGCCCCGCCGTCCTCGAACCGCGCCGCGATCAACTCGCTCAGCAGGTCCTCCGTCGGCCGCTCCCGCTTCGCCCGGATCAGCCCGATGCAGTACGCGAAGAGCTCGCCCGCCGACGCCTGCATCGCCTCCAGCGACGGCGCCGCGGAGATGTCCATCGCCCACTTCCGGAACGGGTCCCGGTCCTCGCCCGGCACCCCCAGCAGATCGCAGATCACCTCCAGCGGCATCGGATAGGTGAACGCGTCGATGAAGTCCGCCGTCCCGCTGTCGCCCAGCTTCTCCAGCAACTGCCGGGTGATCTCCACGATGCGCGGCTCCAGCTGCCGCACCGCCTTGGACGCGAACGCCGCGCTCACCAGCCGCCGGTACCGGGCGTGCGCCGGATCGTCCTGCTCCAGCAGCATCACCTGGAGCCCCGGCACCAGCGCCCCGTGCGGCGCGTGCGCGTGCACGTCGTTGGAGAGCCGCGGATCGCTCAACAGCTCCCGGGTCAGCGCGGCCCCCAGCACCGTCCAGGTCTCCTGCTGGTTCAACTGCCGCGTACGGATGATCTCGTGGTCCGCGGCGAGCCGCTCCAGCTCCCGCTCCAGACCCGGCGTGGCCGCCAGCTCGGCCAGATCGATGACTTCGGACATGACGAACTCCCCCTAGAACTGCCATGACTGACGGGCGCCGGCCCCGCCCCGCGGCATCCCGCGACGGACGTGGGCCGACCGACCCCGAAGAGACCCGACCCCGGAGCCCTGATGTCCGGCGGCCGGCACTGCACGCGCCGGAACGACTCCTCAGTCCCGGAGCAAACCCACTGCCTGGCGGGCGAGTTGCTCGTCCAACGCACCCGACCGGCTCCCGGCGATCCCCGACCGCATCAGGGCCGCCCCCTCGACCAACGCCACGAACGTCTCGGCCCGCGCCCGGCAGAGGTCGGCCGACCACTCCGGCCGCCCCTGCTGCACGAAAGCCTCCACATAGGCGACGTACTTCCGGTAGAACTCCCGGACCACCGCGGCGATCTCCTCGTCCCGCGCCGCCAGCGCCCACACCTCGACGTACAGCCGAACCAGTTGCGGGTCCTCCTGCTCGGCCAGGACCACCGCCACCACCTCGGCGGCGTCCGCCCGGCTCCCCTCCGTCACCTCGATGACCGAGGGGTCCGCCGGGTCCAACCGCAGCCCGGTCGTCTCCGCCAGCCGCTCCAGCGAACGGTCCAACGCCCGCTCCAGCACGGCCTTTATCAGGTCCGCCCGGGTCGGGAAGTAGTGCTGCAGATGCCCGACCCGGACACCCGCCTCACCGGCGATGGCCCGCAGCGACGCGTCCGCATTGCCCTTGGCGACCAGCACGGACTCGGCGGCATCCAGCAGACTCGTCCGCCGCAGGCTGCCCTGCCGGGTCAAGTGCGGCTTGCCGCCGTCCCTCTCCTCGCTCATGACACCGTGACCTCGACCCCGGCCTTCTCCAGCTCGGCCAGCACGTCCTGCGGCGCCGGCGTCATCTCCGGGAACACCACCCCGCGCGGCGCCTCGGTCCCGTCCGTCCCGAGCACCCGGCGCAGCCCCAACAGCCCGCCCAGGGCGGTGAGATGGGCCTGTCCCGCGGCGTCCTTGACCATCGCGGTCCGGCGCTCCCCGCCCCGCCCGAGGACCTCGATCCGCAGCAGCGCGCTACCGCCCTCGCCCGGCGAGTACAACATCGACCGGCGAGTCTTCTCGAACTTCTCGCCCCGCCCCCACCGGAAGAACCCGGTCTTCTTCAACGCCAGCAGCGACGACGTCGACGAGTTGGCGCTGAACCCGATCCGCGTGATGGCGGTGTCCACCCCCAACACCAACGGCAGCGTGAACTGCTCCGGCGTGTCGAGCCGCGCCACCTTCGTCCGGTACCCGCCGATGTCCACGAACCCGGCGTCGCTCAACGGCATGATCGACCGCCGCTCGCCGTCCTCCACGACCTCGTAGTCCAGCCCCAGCCGGTCCATGAACTCCACCGAGTCCGTCCCGGCCCGGTCCTTCAGGTCGTACCGGATCGCGATCTGCACCCCGGCCGCCCCGCCCAGCTCGGCCGCCAGCGCCGCGGTGACCAGCGTGGTCACCCCGCCCATCCAGCTCGACGACAACAGCACCGGCGCCTTCGGCGGATGGACCGCGGCGATCGCGACGGCCCGCTGCAACCGCGCCGTCCACCGCGTGATGTCCACATACGGCACCCCGCCCCGGAGGGCGGCCAGCAACACCCGGTCGTCCGGGTCGTTCACCGTACTGATCACGGCCCGGACCTTCGCCGAGAACGGCTCCGGATCGCTGAGGTCCCAGCGCCGCACCTCCGCCCCGACCTCATCGGCCAACGCCCGCCCGCGCTCGGGCGTGCGCCCGGTCAACAGCAAGGGCCAGGAGGGGGCGGCGAGCCGGGTCAGTTCGCCGCCGACGGTCCCATAACCGCCGACCACGAGCACCGGACCATTCACATCGAGCTGCAGGTCATCGTCCACACCCCAGACACTAGGTCACGCGACCTAGATTCACAACGGCCGTCGTTGTCGTCCCCGTCACATAGAGTCGTCAGCCCACGGACCGTCTACTACCGCGCCCCACCGAGGAGTTGAGCCACCGCATGCTCATCGAGCACGTCCTCCCCCCGCACGCCGTCGGCGAGGACGCCCTCGGTGACCCACCGCCCACCGCCCCCACCGGCCTCTTCCCGGAGGAGGAACGCGCGATCGCCTACGCCGGCGACAAGCGCCGCCGCGAGTTCGTCACCGCCCGCCAGTGCGCCCACCGCGCCCTGGCCCGCCTGGGCCTCCCGCCGGCCCCGCTCCTCCCCGGCCCGACCGGCGCCCCCGCCTGGCCCCCCGGCATCACCGGCAGCATCACCCACTGCGACGGCTACCGCGCCGCCGCCGTGACCCGCACCACCGACCTCCCCCACCTCGGCATCGACGCCGAACCCCACGCCCCTCTACCCCCCACCGTCCGCGAGGGCATCACCACCCCCACCGAACGCCACCACCTCCAGCACCTCACCACCACCCACCCCGACATCGCCTGGGACCGCCTCCTCTTCAGCGCCAAGGAGTCGGTCTACAAGACCTACGCCCCCCTCGCCCCCCGCCCCCTCGACTTCGACGACGCCGAAATCACCTTCGCCCCCACCACCCACACCTTCACCGCCCGCCTCCAACTCCCCCACCACCCCACCCTCTTCGGCAACTGGCACACCACCCCCACCCTCCTCCTCACCTCAGCCTCCCTCCCCACCCCCTGACCACCCACCCCTACAACGCAAAAAGAGCCCCGCCCCCAAACCCGGGAACGAGGCTCCAACCACAACCACAACGCAAAGAAGCCCCGCTCCCCGAGTAAAACTCGGAGAACGAGGCTTCTTTCAAAAGGAGTTCGGCGGCGTCCTACTCTCCCACAGGGTCCCCCCTGCAGTACCATCGG
>NZ_JBIVXW010000032.1:0-110490 GCF_044769405.1 Streptomyces sp. NPDC090442 | reverse complement strand
GCTCCGCTATGAAGACATCCCGGCGCCTTGCGATCGCACGCACCAGACGCCGCTCCTTCCTCCACGGAGATCCGTCAGAAGCGCCCTAGCCGCGCGACGGTGCCAAGCGGTACGAGTCGGCCAGGTCGCGGACCTCCGCCGACGTCACCACGTCGTGCGCGCCGTGCCCGGGCAGGTGCTTGCCGAGCAGGGCGAGCACGTCCTCCGACAGCCGGCCCTTCAGCTCGTCCGGGCGTCCCGGCAGCAGCCCCACGGCCACGTGCACGAAGGCCGGCTCTCCCGCCTCCCCGTCGCCGACGTAGGTGTCCGCGGCCGCGCGGAAGAACGTCTTGCACACGCCCGCCGAGCCGGTTTCCGCCAGCACCAGGGGATGCAGTTCCCGCACGAAGGCCCGCCGGTCGAAGACGCCGGCAAGCTGTGCGGAGTAGTCGACGGTGATGTGGGGCATGGCGGAACGGACCTCTCGCGTACGTGTGCTGTATGCAGCTATCTTCCTCCACGGGGCCGGGCGCGGGTCAGGGAGCCCGGCCGCCGGCTCCGCGCGGCGGGGTGCTACGCGGCCACCGGATGATCGCCCTCGACCGCGCCCCGCACTCCGTGGCCCCCTCCACGCGGTGACCGTGATGCGGGGCGATGAACCGGTGGGAAGGGGACGGATCATCGGCGACGGCGGCTGCCATTTCCAGATCGTCGACATCGCCGTCGCCCCGGCCGCCAGGGCCGCGGACCGGGCAAGCGGATCACGGCCGATGGTGACGGCCGCACTGGAGCAACGGGCGCCGCGGGGTGCGTGTGTCTCGCTGATCGCGGACGGCGAAGCACGGTTCCGCTACGAGAAGTTCGGCTTCGGTTCCACGGCGCCCGCGTCGATAGGGATGGCACGCTTCCCGCGATCGGGCGGACCCGCATCCTGTGAACTGCCGGTCGTGGACGGCAAGAAGAGACGCAAGACGGGACTTTCGGGCGACACGGTACGGAAATGTCCGATGCGCCCCGACCCGGCAAAGAACCGACAGCCGATCCGCCGCCCGGGCCCCCGCATGAGTAGGGTGCATCCATGCAGACCAGCGGGGAGGAACAGCGCGGCCATGTGCTGCTGATCGCGGGGGCCAGGGCCACGCACCGGCGCACCGTGCAGGTGATACCCAGCGCCAACCTGGCGGCGTTGACCGCCGTTCCCGTGCCCGTGCTGCTCGGCAGCACCCTGCCGGCCGACCTCGTCCACCTCGACGGCGCGCGCGATCAGAACACCCTGCTCATCAGGTTGCGGACCGCCGCCGCGGCGTCCGGGCCCCTCCTCGTCTATCTCGCCGGCCAGTTGACCGTCGACCGCAAGCACCACCGGCTCCACCTCGCCTCCGCCGGCACCACGGCCGCCACCACGCGCTACACCGCCCTTCCCTGGGAATGGCTGCGCAACGAACTGCGCCAACGCCGCGGCCCCACCACCGTGCTGCTCGACACGGCTGCCGACAAGGGCTCTTGGGCGGTGCTCAAGGAACGCGGCGGACTGCCCGAGATCAACGCCGAGGTGTACGGCGTCGTCACCCCGCCCGGCCTCGCCGGAACGGCCGACGGCATCAGCGTCTACACCCAGCATCTGATCGACGTGCTGCGCAACGAGCCCGAACGCCCCCAGAACGCCCGGCTGCACGCGCTGACCGTGGCCGCCGCCGCGATACCGCCCGGCACCCTCGTCCTGCCCAACACCCCGCAGCTCGCGCCCCCGCGCCCGTTCGACGACACCGCGGAGACCCGGCCGAGGGCACCGATCAAGCGGCTGCTGTCCGGCGACCGCGCCGTCCTCCGCCGCCGGGAGGCCGAACCCGCGCCCGCGCCGCCGGCCCTCGATCACTTCCCGCCACTTCCCGCGACCCCGGGCTACGGGTCGGGCCAACCCGCCTACGACCCGCAGCAGTTGCCGCCACGGCAGCCGGCCGCGCCGAGCCCGTTCCCCGCCCAGACGCCGTCGCCGACGCCGCTCCCCCCGACGTCGACGCCCTTGCCCGCCCCCAGCGCGCCGATTCCCCATGCCACCCCCGCCGCCGGTCCGGTCTACACCCCCACCCCCCTGGAGGCGAGCCCACCCCAGGCGGCCCCGCAGCAGAAAGATTCCGTTCCGAACCCGTACCAGACCCCGGCACCGCACCAGCCAACCCCCGTGCTCCGACCGGAACTTCCGCACCAGTCCGTGGCGACCCCGCCCGCACCCCCGGAAGCGGAACCGTCACCGTCCCCGGCAACGGCCGCTCCACCAACATTACCCACGCCCGCCCCCACCGCCACGCCCGCGACCGCGAGCGCCCCCGACCCCAAGCCGCTCATCTGGCAGGCCGCCCAGGCCGGCCGCCACGACCAGGCCGCCGAGATGGCCGCGTCCTGGGAGCAACAGGCCCTCCAGCGCTACGGGTACAACTCGCCGCAGGCCACGCAATGGGCCGAAATCCGGGCCGACCTCGCCCGCATCGCGGGGCGTTGGCCACTCGCCACCCAGCTGTGGGTGGCGGCCGCCCGCACCCGGCTGGCCCATCAGTCGTCGGACTCCGCCGAGGTCCTCAACGCGGCCCGCGGCGCGCACTATTGCTGGAACCAGATCACCGACACCGACCAGGCGATCGAGACCGGCCCCGAGTTGATCAACCTGCTCCGTCAACTGCCCGCGCTCGACCCCCGTCACGTCTACACGGCGCAGACCCGCCTCCAGTATCTTCACCAGTCACCGGCCGGACGCGACGAGCGGGGCTGAGCGCACGCCCGCGCGGACCGAACCGAACGGGGAAGCAGGGAAGGAGAGTTGACCGAGAAGCGTCACTGACTCCCGGTCAGATGCGCGTCCACGATGGCACCGTCGGAGACGGTGTACGTCCCCGAGTAGACCTTCACCGAGCCGTCGTTCTGGAGCGCACGCACCACCGCACTGACCTCTCCGGCGCCCGTACTGTCGCTCGTACGGTCAACGGCGCTGACGGTGATGTGACTGGTGCTGCCGTAGCCCGCGACCCAGTCGCTGTAGTTGGCCCCGCCGATGTTCTTGCCACCGAGCTCCCAAGCGGCGGCGAAATCATGGGCGTTGATCTCCTGGTAGAACCTCTCGACGGTCCCGCTGGGGGTGTCTGCGGAGGGTGACGGCGAGGGCGGGGTCGAGGACGAGGGCGAGTCGGAAGGGTCGCCCGGGGCGGTGTACGGGGTGGAGGTGGGGGTTGGATCGAGGCCGGGGACGGCGGGCGGTGTGGTGCTCGGTGAGGGGTAGTCGGAGGCGGGGGAGGAAGGGTCGGAGTCGGACCGGAGGATGAGGAACTCGGCTCCGCCACCGACGAGGAACAGGGCCAACAGCAGCCACGGCAACCACCGGGGGAGCATCGTGGACCCGACCCGGATGTAGCCGGGCGCCGGGGACCGGTTGGGTTGGTGGGCGGTGCCTCCGGTCGCGTTGGCACCCCAGGTGCCGCTCGTGCCCGGTGTCCGCGGCGTGCCGCAGCGGGGGCAGGAGGACGCCGCGCCGGTGGGACAGGGCGCACCGCAGTGGATGCAGGACGGCATGCGCTACAGCCCGTGGATCGCTTGCTCGATCGTCACCGCCAACGAGGCCAGGGCGGTGAACCGCGGTACGGCATCCACCAGTGACCTGGCGAAGAACTTCAGCTTGCCCCGGCGCGGCGACTCCGAGGCGAGTTCCTCGCGGGCGTCCTGCGCCGCCTCGACCAGATCGTCGCGATCGGGATGGTCGGATTCCCTTAGCTGCCCGATGAGTTGGGCGAGAAGCTCGCCGATCTCCTGGGGCGACCGCGACCGGCCGTCGCCGCCGTCCGCCCCCACAGCGACGTGATGGACCTCGGCCTTGGAGTTCTCCCCGCTGGCGACGGCGTTCCCGACGACGTTCGCGCCGCCACCGGCAACGATTCCACCGTTGTTCTTCCGCTGCATGTCCGCTCTGTCTCCCTGTCCTCGTGAGGATGCCCCAACTGGAAAAATGCCTGGCGTGGACCGACCGGATCGGGCCGCTCGACCGGATCGCTCCGACCGGTCGGGGTGACCCGATCAGTCCGTCACCATCGAGAAGGTCTTCTTGAGCATGTCGATCGAGATCCGGGACTTCTCGCCGGAGGCGACGGCGTTGGACTCCACCTTTGCGCCCTCGGTCGCGATGATGCCGTTGTTGATGATGACTTCCTGACGCTGAATCAACTCGCTGACGTCGATGTCCCGCGCCTCGGCGAACTCCACCAGTGCGTCCAGGACCCGCTTCTCCACCGTCTTCAGCACCATGCCGTTGTCGGCCTTCTGGAAGTAGCGGCGGTACTGGCCGGCCGACGCCTTCTGGCGCACGCTCTGCCGTGCCCCGTAGTCGAACCTGCGCAGCCGCGTGATCAGCTTGTCCTGATGCCTGACGCGCCACCGCATCCCGTAGTCGGGGAAGAACCCCACGACCGCGCGG
Source organism: Streptomyces sp. NPDC090442 (assembly GCF_044769405.1). Lineage (NCBI taxonomy): Bacteria > Bacillati > Actinomycetota > Actinomycetes > Kitasatosporales > Streptomycetaceae > Streptomyces > Streptomyces sp. NPDC090442. The sequence continues at coordinate 106,055 of NZ_JBIVXW010000032.1, read as the reverse complement.
AAGAGCGAGGGGACCAGGAGGAAGGGGGCGCGGACCATCGTCTGGCTGATCAGGTTGACCAGTTCGGCCGCGGTCGGGCGGGGCATCAGGGTGTCGATCAGGCGGTAGCGGTCGTGCAGTGGGCCCAGCACGGTCTGGACGGCCTCGACGGAGAGGTTGGTCTCCGAACGGAAGAAGCGGAGGAAGAGCGAGGTCACCAACTCGCCGCGCCAGCCGGTGGAATGGACGATCAGATAGGGACGGGCGCCCTCCTCCGGGTTGCGCTTCAGGTCGTCCATGAGCCGCGGGGAAACGCGGGCGACGGGGCGGCCGAGCGGGTTCGGCAGGAACCGCTTGTTCTCAAGGACCGCCAGGCCGTCGACGAACACCCGCTCCTCGATCTCCAGGCACGACACGGCCAGCGTGCCGACCCGGTTGGCGATGTGGTCGTAGAGGTCCTTCACGTCGAAGTTCTGCGGGTTGGCGCCCGGTCGGCTGGACGTCGTCACGTCGAACGACAGGGACCAGGAGTCGAGTTCGGACCCGTAGCCGAGGAAGGGCGCGTAGCCGCTGTACGTGGTGACGTTCCCGGTGGCATAGCCGTCGATCTGGCCGAGACGGGCCGCGACGCTGGGGTTGACGGGCTGCGGGGCCGTCTGGGGATCGAACCGGTCCGGGCGGAGGTTCTGGAGGAACCGGCCGTAGCGGGTGGACAGTTCGAAGACGAGCGCCGTCATCCAGGCGAGGAACAGCACCAGCAGGATCACGACGGGCCTGGCCGCCACCAGGGCGAACAGGAGCAGGCCGGCCAGCACGAGATCCCGGCTGTGCCGGCGCGCGTCGGCGAGATAGGCGTGCCGCAGCACGACGTTGAGATCACAGGCGGGGGCGGCCGCCACGCCCAGATGGGGTTCCGCGGCGATCTCCTTGATGAGCGCCCTGGCGAACGCGCGGTCCAGATAACTGGCGGCGCACAGATACCGGGTCAGGTCCTTGCTGTCACCCCAACGCGGGCCGGTGGCACGGCGGTCGGCGGGGCTGGTGGTGGCGGCGGACTTCTGCCACAGCGGCTTGAGTCCGCCGCCTCCGGTGCCGCCGGCCTGCTGCCAGGTGGACTTGGCGGAGGCGCCGGACGCGGCCGCCCGGGCGGCGGGGCGGCGGTGGGGATCGGGGCGTCCGGCGCCGGGGTTCGGACTGGCGGCCTGCTGCCAGGTGGACTTGGCCAGCGACGGGGGCGACGGTGGGGGAGAGGCCGAGGAAGGGGCGCCGGGCGGCGACGAACCCACGGCCGTGCCGCAGTCGGCGCAGTACGCCGCACCGGGTGGATTGTCCCGTCCGCATCCGGAGCACGCAGTCGAACTCGTCATCGCTCCCCCGTACATGAGAAGAACCCACGTATCTCAAGTGCACCACAGCGGGGCGCCACGGGGAGCGCCCCCGGCGCGCTTTGACGCGGGACCGTTACACGCCAGTGCGCCGTTGAGCCGGCCGCCCATGCGCCCGTCGGGCGACAACCCTCCGGCCGTGACGACGAAGCCGCATGTCGGGCACGGTGACGTGGTGCGCGATCCGGCACCAACGCCGTCCACGGGCAGGTTCTGCTCTCAACTTGGCGAGAGGACAAGGGAGTTGACGAAAGGGAGTCAGGTCGGTCTCGCGGGGGAGCGGTAGAGGGGACGCGCCACTACCCGAATCGCAAACGGTCCCGTTGGCGCCCCCGGTGGTTCCCGGTCGGCCGTCAGCACACCCCTTGCGGCGCGTCCGCGGAGTCGGTCTCCCGGGGCCCAGTCAGGCGCGTGAGTCGGCTGAGCTCCTCGATGTGTGTCAGTCGCGCGCGGGCGGTCTCCAGGTCACGGCCCCAGACGAGCACCCCGTACCCGGCGATGAGCAGGGCGGGCGGGGCGTCCTCCGCGTGCCTGGCGAGGTGGTCCGCAATGACCTCGGTGGTGCGTGGGACGTCGGGCCAGGTGGCGACGATGGGGAGGGTGACCGGGGTGGCGGAGTCGGAGCCGTCGCCAGTGCCCAGTTCGTCGGCCGTCGTCTTCAACTCCGTTCCGCCGAAGGCCACTTGGTCGATCACTCCGGTCGTGTGCGCCGCCGTCGACAGCTCGGTGGTGTGCGGCGGCGCGGCCTGGATGATCGCCCCGCATTCCGGCAGCCCGCGGTAGAGGACCAGGTGCAGGCAGGCGTCGGCCGGCGGCCACTCGACCTCGCCGAGCAGGGGAAGCCCCTCGCCGGGCTCGACCAGGACGATGTCGTCACGGGTCAGCGCGCCCCGGTCCACCCCGTCGACGGTGAGCAGAACGGCCTCGCCGCTCCGCACCGAGAGGTGCCCCGAGGTGTCTGCAAGCCAGCCGCGCCGATGGAGATCGCGACCGGCCGCGGCGAGGTTCTCCCGCAGCAACTCGCTGCCCGCGCCGATGATTACAGGCTCCACGGAGGACCTCCTTCTACGGAAAACGACATCAAGGGAGCCGCGGTCGGACTCCGCTCAAACCCCACGAGTATACTTACCGGTATAGCTACTGACGCAACCATACCGCTCGGTGTACCGTCAACGCATGACTGGCGACAGTGGGACGACTGGTCGGGGTGGGAAACGGCACGGGATACCGCACCTGACCCCAGCCGGCCTGCGGATTCTCGACACCGCCTCAAGGCTTTTCTACGAGCAGGGAATCCGGGCCGTCGGCGTGGAGGCGATCGCCGAGGAGGCGGGGGTCACCAAGAAGACGCTCTACGACCGCTTCGGCTCGAAGGACGATCTGATCCTGGCCTATCTCCGCGCCCGGGACGAGCTGTGGCGCACCACGCTCGTGCGGTACGTCGAGGAGCGGGGCGGATCTCCGAAGGGCAGACTGCTGGCCACCTTCGCCGCCCTGCGTGACTGGATGCGCGAGCGCAACCCCCGTGGCTGCGCCTTCGTCAACGCCCATGTCGAGCTGCCGGCCGACCACCCCGGACAGAAGGTCGCGCGCGAGCAAAAAGCCTGGCAGAGCGGGTACTTGACCGACCTCGCCACCGAGGCAGGTGCCGACGACCCAGAGGCCCTTGCCGGCCAGCTCCTCATCCTGCACGAGGGTGCCTGCATCGCGAACTCCATGCAGTCGGTCGAAGCTGCGGCCGAGCGCGCTCAGGCAATGGCCGCCGTCCTCATCGACAACTCCTGATCGACGACCCCTGGCCGACGACTTCTGATCAACAGTTCCTGATCAACAAGTCCTGAGCGAAGCGTCCGACAGACCTCCGAGCGCTCAAGGTCCGCTGCTGTCCGCTGGACCGGAATAGTGAACGCGCCAAGGGTGCATGGGTGGGCGCGTACGTTATAACGAACGAACGGGCGCGCGGGGGGACGGGCGGACGGGATGTCGGGCGGGGAAGAGAAGGGGGACGGGCGTGAATGCTTCCGGCACGTCAGGGAATTCCGCGGGGAGTTGCGCGGCGCGCTCCAGCAGCGTCGAAGGGGGCGGGAGCGCCGAGCGGCCCGAGGGGTCGATCAGGGAGATGTTGGCGGCGAACCTGCGTCGGCTGAGGACTCGTCAGGGGCTGTCGCTCTCCGAGCTCTCTCGGCGGTCGAAGATCGGCAAGGCGACGCTCTCGCAGTTGGAGTCCGGCACGGGAAATCCCACCATCGAGACGGTGTTCAGCCTCTCGCGGGTGCTGGAGGTGCCGATCTCGGACCTGCTGGACGCCCGTCCCGCCGGTGGGTTGACGGTGGTGCGGGCCGCGGAGGTCGAGGTGCTGAGTGGCGAGGGCGTCGACCTCCGGCCGCTGCGGCGGATCGAGTCGGGCGACGCGGTCTTCGAGGTCTACGACCAGCGCGTCAGGGCCGGCCGCCGGCAGGACTCGCTCGGTCATGTGGGTTCCGAGCACACCGTCGTCCAGGCGGGCCGGCTCGGGGTGCGGGTGGACGGACGCGAGGTGGAACTCGGCCCGGGGGACTATGTGGGCTTCGACGCGACGCTCCCGCACAGCTACACGGCGCTCGCGGGCCCTGTGCACTCCGTGTTGCTGTTGCAGTACCGCGCTGACCAGCGGCTGCACCTCTCGGATGCGGCGCTCGGCTGCCGTGACCGTTGACACACCCTCCGTAGCGCCATAGCCTCGCCACCGTTCACCGTTCGTTCTACCGAACGGAGTGGGTTCGATGAACAGGACGCACGGAACGCACGGAACGCAGGCTACGTACGGAGCGCGCGGCGCGCGGGTGGTGGTGCTCGGGGCCGGCATCATCGGTGCCGCGTGCGCACGGGAGTTGGCCCTGGCCGGACTCGACGTCCTCGTCGTCGACCGCGGCGGCGCGGCCGCGGCCACCACCGCACACGGCGAGGGGAACGTCCTCGTCTCCGACAAAGAACCGGGCCCCGAGCTGGAGTTGGCCCGACTCTCCCGGCGACTCTGGCCCGAGGCGCTCGCCGAAATCGCCAACCGCAGCCCCCACACGGCCCGTTCGGTGGAGTGGCAGCCCAAGGGCGGCATCGTCATCGCCACGACCGACGTCGGAGCCCGGGAGCTGACCCGCTTCGCGGCCGCCCAACGCGCCGCCGGCGTGCGCGTCGCCCCCCTCGACGCCCAAGCGCTCGCCGAGGCCGAACCGTTCGCCACCCGCGACCACACCGCGGCGCTGCACTACCCCGACGACGCCCAGGTCCAACCGGCCGCCGCAGCCGCCGCGTTGCTCACCGACGCGCTCGACGCGGGCGCGCGGCTGCGGACGGGGTGTGAGGTGCTGGGAGCAGTCACCCGCGGCGATGCGTTCACGGGTGTGCTCACGGGCGTACGCACCTCCACCGGTCCGATCGAGGCGGACCTGTTCGTCAATGCGGCCGGCCCGTGGTCCGGCGAACTGTCCGCCCGCCTGGGCGCGCCGGTGGACGTCCGCCCCCGGCGCGGCGACGTGTTGGTCACCACGCCGCTGCCGCCCATGGTCTTCCACAAGGTCTACGACGCCGACTACGTGGGCGCGGTCGGCAGCAGCGCCGAGGCGTTGCAGACCTCGGCGGTGGTGGAGGCCACTCGTGCCGGCAGCGTCCTGTTGGGCTCCTCGCGCCGCCGCGTCGGCTTCGACGACCGGCTGCGCCCCGAGGCGCTGTCGGCCATCGCCGCCAAGGCGCTGCGGTTGTTCCCGTGCCTGGCCGACGTCGCGGTGATGCGTGCGTACGGCGGCTTCCGCCCGTACGTCCCCGACCACCTGCCGATCATCGGCGCGGACCCGCGGCTGGCCGGGCTGTGGCACGCCGGTGGTCACGAGGGCGCCGGGATCGGCCTGTCGGTCGGCACGGCGCGACTGCTGCGAAACCTGGTGTTGGGTCAGCCGACGGAGATCGATGCCGCGCCGTTCCGGGTGGACCGGCCCGCCGTACTGGGCGCGGAGGGTCACCCGGCGGAGGCCACGGTGTGTCGGAATGAGGAGGAGGGGGCGGGATGAGTCCGAGACGTGTCCCGGTGGACGCGGACGCCGTCGGCCGGCGGGAGGTCCCGTTGCGGATCACCGTGGACGGTGAGCCCCTGGACGGCGTCGCCGGTCAGACCATCGCGGGGGTGCTGCTCGCCGCCGGCCGCCTGGCCTGGCGCCGGGGGCCCTCGGGTGCCCCGCGCGGGGTGTTCTGCGGCATCGGCGTCTGCTTCGACTGCCTGGTGAGCGTGGGCGACGAGCGTGATGTGCGGGCCTGCCGCCGCCGCGCCCGGGACGGGGACGTGATCACCACTCAGTGCAGAGTGGATGACGGATCCAACTCTCGTTCAGCGGAGGGGGAGTGACGTTGCATCGGGTTCATGTTGTCGTCGTGGGGGCGGGGCCAGCCGGGCTGTCGGCGGCGGATGCGGCGTTGCGGGCCGGGGCCCGGGTGACGTTGGTCGACTCCGCGGAGAACCCCGGCGGGCAGTACCACCGGATGCTTCCCGACGCCTATGCCGCCGCCCGCCCCGAGCAACTCCAACACGGCTGGCGAGCGTTCGACCATCGACGGCGACGGGTGCTGGAGCACCCGCGGTGTGCCTGGTGCCCGGAAACCGTGGTGTGGGCGCTGGAACGTCGGGACCCGCCAGGGGAGTTGAACGACCAGGAAGACCCCGGACCGCCGCGGTCGTCGCAGACGCCGCGCGTGCATCTGCTCTCCGGCCCGGCCGACGGCAGCGGGCGGGCCCGGCACGTGCTCGACCCGGACGCGTTGGTGCTGGCCGTCGGCGCCCACGATCGCGTACTGCCGATCCCTGGTTGGGAGTTGCCGGGGGTGTTCACGGCGGGCGCGGCGCAGGCGCTCGCCAAGGGGGAGCGGGTGGTGGTGGGGGACCGGGTGGTGGTCGCCGGTAGCGGGCCGTTCCTCCTTCCGGTGGCCGCGAGCCTGCTGGAGGCCGGGGCGGGGGTCCTGGAGGTGCTGGAGGCCAACACTCCGGCCACGTTGGCCCGTGGCTGGTCACGGCGTGCTTGGGAATTGGCCGCGCAGACCGGCAAGGCGGCCGAACTCCGCTCGTATGTCGCCGACTTGGCCCGTCATCGGGTGCCGTATCGGTGTGGTCGGGCGGTGGTCGAGGCGCGCGGTGAGGGGCGGGTGGAGGAGGTGGTCTCGGCGCGGTTGCGGGCGGACTGGTCGGTGGTTCCGGGCAGCGAGCGCAGTACGGCGGTGGACGCGCTGTGCGTCAGCCATGGCTTCGCACCGCAGTTGGAACTGCCGTTGGCCGCGGGATGCGCCCTGCGGGACGGGGCACCGGGATCTCCGGCGGATGCGGAGGGGGCGGGGGCGGTGGGCCAGTTCGTGGCCGTCGACGACGACCAACGCACCACCGCTCCAGGGGTGTTCGCGGCGGGTGAGATCACCGGGATCGCGGGTGCGCCGGCCGCGCGGGCCGAGGGGGCCCTTGCCGGCTGGTGCGCGGCCGGCGGTGATCCGACGGTGCCCGCCCTGCGCGCCGTGCGTCGCGCCCGTGATCGAGGGCGGGCGTTCGCCGAGCGGCTGGCCCGGGCGCACCCGATCGGCCCGGCCTGGCCCGGATGGCTGAGCCCGCGGACCGTCATCTGTCGATGCGAGGAGACGGATTACGGCACGCTCCGACGGGCCGCCACCAGTCCAGCGGGGGCGGCCGCCCGGGTCGCCAAGTTGACCACCCGAGCCGGCCTCGGCCCCTGCCAGGGCCGGATCTGCGGCCCCACCGTGGCGGAGTTGACCGCCCGCCTCTGCAACGGTCCCGCCGGCGAACGGGCGGTAGCGGGCCTGTCCCCGGCAACTCCGCACCACCGCCCCCTCGCCCACCCCATCCGCCTCGGCGAACTGGCCGCCCCACCGCAACCACATCCACAGTCACAACCCGACCCCCCTTCCCGCGTTCCCCCGACTCCCACCAAGGAGAGCGAGCGATGAGCACAGACACCCGGCAACCCCGTGGTCTCGGCGGAGTGATCGTCGCCACCGCGTTGCCGTATTCCGAGGACCCCGCCGCGCCGGCCGGTCTGGCGGTGGACTACGACCGCTACGCCGAACACTGCCGCTGGCTGGTCGAGAGCGGCTGTCACGGGGTCTGTCCCAACGGCTCGTTGGGGGAGTACACGGCGCTGACCGACGAGGAGCGGCGGGTCGTGGCCCGTACCGCGATCGAGGCGGTGGGCGACTCCGGCACGGTGGTGGTGGGGGTGCACGGCGCCGGCGCCCACCAGGCCAGGCACTGGGCGGAGGCGGCCGCCGAGGACGGCGCCGACGGGCTGCTCTGCCTGCCGCCGACGATGTACCGGGCCAACCGCGGTGAGGTCCTGGCCCACTTCGAGGCGGTGGCCTCGGTCGGCCTGCCGGTCATGGTCTACAACAACCCCCATGACACCAAGGTGGATCTGACCCCGGACCTGCTCGCCGAGCTCGCCGGGATCGACAACATCGTGGCGGTGAAGGAGTTCTCCGGCGATGTCCGGCGGGTGTTGGAGATCAGGGAACGGGTGCCCGGCCTGGCGGTGATCGCCGGCGCCGACGACGTGGTGGTGGAGAGCCTGTTGATGGGCGCCACCGGTTGGTTCGCCGGATTCCCCAACGTCTTCCCGGCCGAGTCGGCCCGCCTGTACGAACTGGCCGTCAGCGGGCGGCTGGCGGAGGCCCGGGCGCTCTACGAGCCGCTGGTGGCCGCGTTCCGTTGGGACTCGCGCACCGAGTTCGTCCAGGCGATCAAGCTGGGCATGGAGCGCGTCGGCCGGATCGGCGGGCCCTGCCGACCCCCGCGCGGTCCGCTCACCCCGGACCAACGCGCCCAGGTCGAGGCCGACATGGCGCGCGCCATCGCCGCGCTCGCGAAGCAGGACGGCTGATGGGCACCCGTCCTCCTGAGGGCGGCCGGGGCTCCCGCGCGGTCCGTTCGATCTCCGCGGTCGACTCGCACACCGAGGGCATGCCCACCCGCGTCGTCACCGACGGCGTCGCTCCGATCCCGGGCGCCACCATGGCCGAACGCCGTCGCTACGCGATGGCGCACCTGGACCCGCTGCGCCGCTTCCTGGTCGACGAACCCCGGGGCCACCCCGCGATGAGCGGGGCCATCCTGCAACCCCCGACCCGTCCGGACGCCGACTGGGGCGTGCTCTACATCGAGGTCAGCGGGTTCCTGCCGATGTGCGGCCACGGCACGATCGGGGTCGCCACCGTGCTGGTGGAGCAGGGCCTGGTGCCGGTCACCGAGCCGGAGACCACGGTTCGCCTCGACACCCCGGTCGGGCTGGTGCAGGCCCGGGTGGCGGTGCGCGACGGCGTCGCGGAACACGTCACGGTGCGCAACGTGGACGCGTTCGCGGTCGAGCAGGACGCCGCGGTGACCGTTCCGGGCCTCGGCGAGATCCGCTACGACATGGCGTACGGCGGGAACTTCTACGCCATCGTCGAACTGGCCCGGACCGGGCTGCCGTTCGACCGCTCCCGCAAGGAGGAGATCCTGGCCGCCGGCCTGGCCCTGATGCGCGCGGTGAACGAGCAGAACCGGCCCGTGCACCCGGTCGATCCGCTCGTCGCCGGTTGCAAGCACGTGCAGTTCCTCGCGCCCGACTCCACCGCCCGGCACTCCCGCAACGCGATGGCGATCCATCCCGGTTGGTTCGACCGTTCGCCGTGCGGCACCGGCACCTCGGCGCGGATGGCGCAGTTGCACGCCCGCGGCGAACTCCCGCTGCACACCGACTTCGTCAACGAGTCCTTCATCGGTACCAGGTTCACCGGACGGCTGGTCGGCACCGGCGAGGTGGGTGGACTCCCCGCCGTCGTTCCCGAGATCACCGGCCGGGCGTGGATCACCGGCACCGCCACCTATGTGCTCGACCCCCGCGACCCGTTTCCGCACGGGTTCGTGCTCTGACGCCGTCGCGCCCCGGGCGCCGGGCCGCCCACCGCACCCGCGCGCCCGGCCCCGACCGTCGCACGCACCCACCGGAGGGTCGCCATGCCCCGCTCAACCCCCGTGCCGCCGACCGTGACCACGGCCCCCACCAGGGCGCTCTTCTCCCGCGCCGGCGTCTTCCGCCGCAAGCCGGTCGACGCCTCCGAGGTGGAGACCGCGGGCGGCCTGCGCCGCACCATGGGGCTGTGGCAGTTGGTCGCCCTCAGCCTGGGCGGCCTGGTCGGCGCCGGCGTCTTCTCGCTCGCCGGCGTCGTGGCCCACCAGGACGCCGGGCCGGGCGTGTTGCTCTCCTTCCTCATCGCGATCGTCGCCAGCGGCGCGGCCGCGCTCTGCTACGCCGAGTTCGCCGGCGCCATCCCCAAGGCCGGATCGGCCTACACCTACTCCTACGCCGCCCTCGGCGAGATCGTCGGCTGGATCATCGGTTGGGACCTGCTGCTGGAGTACACCGCCATCGTCGCCGTCGTGGCCATCGCGGTGTCCGGCTACTTCTCCTACCTCCTGACCCGGTTCGGCCTCGACGTCCCCGCCTGGATGTCGGGCGCGCCCGGCACCGGCCCGGGCCACCGGTTCGACCTCTTCGCCGCCCTGCTCTGCCTGCTGCTGGCCTTCGTCCTCTCCCGCGGCACCCAGCAGTCGGCCCGCTTCGAAACCGCCCTGGTGGCCGTGAAGTTGGGCATCGTCGCCGTGGTGGTCGTAGCCGGTGCCCTGCACCTCTCCGCGGGCAACTACCACCCGTTCCTGCCGTACGGGATCGGCGGCGCGGTCACCGGCGCGGCCACCGCCTTCTTCGCGGTCTACGGCTACGACGCGATGAGCGCGGCGGCGGAGGAGAGTGCCGAGGCGAAACGGGTGCTGCCGAAGGCGATCGTCCTCTCGCTCGGCATCGCCGCCGTGATCTACCTGGCGGTCTGCGTCGTGCTGCTCGGCATGCAGAACTACCGGGACATCGACGTCCGGAGCCCGTTCTCCGGTGCGCTGGCGTCGGTGGGCCTGGCCGGGCTGGGCACGGTGGTCGCCGTCGGCGCCGTCGTCGGCATCACCACCTCCGCGTTCGCCAACATGCTGGCGGTGACCCGGGTCTGGTTCGCGATGAGTCGGGACGGGCTGCTGCCGCGCTACTTCGCCCGCAACCATCCGCGCCGGCACGTCCCCACCAGGGTGATCTGGCCGGTCGGCATCGGTGCGGCCCTGATCGCCGGCCTGCTGCCCATCCGGGAGGCCGCCGACCTGACCAACATCGGCATCCTCACCGCCTTCATCGTCGTGGCGATCGCCGTGGTGGTGCTCCGCCGGACCCGCCCCGACCTGCCGCGCGCCTTCCGCACCCCGTGGGTCCCACTGGTCCCGGCCGTCGGAGTCGCCTTCTCGCTCTGGCTGATCGCCCACCTGGACCGGCTGACGTGGCTCCGCTTCGCGGTCTGGCTCGCCCTCGGCCTCGTCGTCTACGGCCTGTTCGGCTTCCGGAACTCGACGGAGCACGGCACCGGGCGGGAGGGGGCGCAGTGCAGGGGCTCCGGTCGGATCGCGTCGGATGCCGAGCCGGCTCCCGTCAGATCCAGTACGGCGCTGGGGGGACCGGCCCGGGCGCGGTGGTGGCGAGGTCGGCCCCGGTCGTGCGGCCGGTGAGCCAGCCGAGGAGAGCGGCCTGGGGGCCCGTGACGGTCGGCCCGCCGCTGCCCACCACGTGGACGAGGTCGGTGTCCGTCGCCTCGATGCGCAGGGGCGGGACGTCCGCGCGTCGGCGCTGCGCCGCGATGAGGTCGTCGATGATCCAACGGGCGGCCGCGGTCGGCACATCGGCGAAGGCGTAGCCGGCGTCCAGATCGACGTGGTGGACCTCCAGTTCGCGCAGCCGGGTGGGTACCAGGGCGGCCGGGGTGCGCAGTTCGCCGGTGCGCATTCGCACCTCGTAGCTCCAGGCCGCCGACGGCAGGGTGCGCACGGCGTGGTCGAAGCGGTCGGCGCTCGCCGTCACATCGGCCAGCAGTTCGCGGACCGGCCGCCGGGCGCCGGCCTCGATCTCCGCGGCCCGGGCCGCCATGTTGGCGTACTGCGGGGTCTCCACGCCGGTACGGGCCCACGTGAGCAGCCGGCAGAGGCTGTCGGTGGCGCGCGCGACATGGGTGATCACATGCCCGCGGGTCCACGGTGGCACCAGCGTCGCGCCGGCGACGTCCGCGTCGGTCAGCCCCTCAACGGTCGCCAGGAAACGCTCCGTTGCCGCGGCAACGGAGCCCAGCGCGTCGGCCCTCGACATCTCGGACACCTCAGCCCTCCCGGCCGGTCGGACGGGACGCCCGACGCCCCACCTCCGCCCTGCCATCCGTATCGTGATGTAAAACATCCGCATGGTGGTAATGGTCGGGACTGTAGGACGCCCCGCCGGTCTCGTCAACGCCCGCCAAGCAACGCTCACGGCCCCGTTCCAGCGCCCCAACGGCCCGTCCCCCAGCGGTCGTTCAAGACATTCTTGCCGGGTATGCGCGCCGATCGCGTCATGCCCACCGATCCGCGGCGCTCTCGCACCTCGCGGGTGGTTTCGACGGCGCCACATCACCGCGGTGCGACCGCCGAAGCCACTCCGCGCCCGCGAGCACGCGCCACCAATCACCATCAACCGCAATCAACCGGCGCCGCCCCACCCGGTTTTCTGGCGCATAAGGCGCTACCTCCCGCCGCCCTCCGCAACCGGCCCGCGGGGTCGGGAGTCCTACCGGACATGAGACGCATACCCTTACGACTGAGCAGACCCGCGGTCGGCGCCCTCGGCCGGCGAACGGGCGCTGCGCTCGCCCTCACCTCCCTCGCCCTCCCGCTGACGGTGGCGCTGAGCTCCCCCGCCCAGGCCGCCGACCGGTCGGGCTGTTACGGACTGCGCGGCCCGTACCAGAAGCAGGCCGAGCGGTTCCTCGGACTCCGGGTCGACGGCCGGCAGTCCCCCTCCGACTGCCGCGCCATCCGTGCCTTCCAGAACAGCCACGGCATCACCCCCAACTACGGCTACGCCGGCCCCGTCACCTGGAACGTGATGCAGCTCGTGGTCAAGCAGCGGGCGGCCGGCAGCCACCCCAACAGTGCCCACAAGTGCCCCACCAACAAGGGCCGGATCGCCTGCGTCGACCTGACCCGTCAGCTCAGTTGGATCCAGGACGGCGGTCGCCTGGTCTACGGACCGGTGCCGGTCCGCACCGGACGCGAGGGCGGGGCGACCCGCACCGGCCTCAAGCACATCTACTGGCGGCACCTGCACCACGTGTCGACGATCTACCACTCGGCCATGCCGTACAGCCAGTTCTTCGACGGCGGCGAGGCGTTCCACGCCATCGGCGGCAGCGTCTGGTCCGCCCCGGGCTCGCACGGCTGCATCAACATGCGCCCCAACGACGCCAAGAAATACTGGTCGTTGCTGCACTACGGCACAGCCGTGTACGTCTACGGCCGCAAGGCCGGCACCTGAGCGACCCGTGGGCGTGCCGGCTCGGCCGGCACGCCCGCACGCCGGGCCCCGAAGAGCGCCCCGACCGCCCGCCGGCTTCAGCCGGCCAGCAGCTTGTAGAGCGCCATCGGCGTCACATAGCCCGGCCAGCGGCCGTCCGAGAAGAGCTGGACGCCGCCGTCCTGGTAGCACCTGTCCACGAGTTGGGAGCAGATCATGTGGTGGGTGCTGGCCACGTAGCGGCGCAGCCCCGGAACGGTCAGATGGATGCGGTGGGTTGCGATCGCCAGGTAGTCGAGGAAGCTGTAGGGCACGCCCACGTAGTGGTCGGCCGCCGCGCAGATCCGTTCGCGCTGCTGCTCGGTGAGGCGCTTCGGGCACACGTAGCGGACGTCGGTGCCCTGGTATTCGCTGAGCGGCCGGATGCGGGCGCCGCCCGGCTCGGCCTCCAACAGCCGGTCCTCGGGCAGGACCAGGAAGGCGTGTTCGTAGTCGGCGAAGCCGTCTCCGTTGATCCACTGGCCGAAGCGGATCAACTGGCCGGTGGCGCCGGATATCTGGGTGAGCCCGATGTCCCCGGGCAGGGGATGGGTGTGCTTCATGAGCGGCTCCAAGGAGCGTGAGAAGCGGATGCACCAGGGTGATACCCGCTGTGTGGGCACCCGCACCGCCCGGCCGTCATCGCCTGCCAAGGTGCCTGCCACGCCGTTGCCGTGATGCTGCATCAGTTGGTCGACGGGGTAGGTCTCCCGGGACCGGAACGGGGGAGACCCACCGACGACGAGGAGCACCACGCCATCATGCCCACCGGCAGCACCGACACCCCGACACCCGCGGACCGCGCCACCGCCCCCACCGACGGCCGCCCCCTGGCCGGTACCGTCGCGCTGGTGACCGGCGCCTCCAGCGGCATCGGCGCCGCCACCGCACGCGCCCTGGCGCGGGAGGGCTGCGCCCTCGCCCTCGTCGCCCGCCGCGCCGACCGCCTGGCCGAACTGGCCGCGGACATCGACGCACCGGGCACCGCCCCGGCCCTCACCCTGGCCGCCGACCTCACCGACGGCGCACAGGCCGCCCAGGCGGTCCACCGCACCGTGGAGCACTTCGGCCGCCTGGACGTCCTGGTGAACAACGCCGGCTACGGCGCCCGCGGCGCGGTGACCGACAGCGACCCCGAGGACTGGGACCGGATGGTCGACCTCAACCTCAAGGCCGTGCTGCGGATGTCGCACGCCGCGCTCCCGCACCTGCTCCGGGCCGTTGCGTCGGCGCCCCGCGGCGCCGCCGATCTGGTGACCGTCAGCTCGGTCGCCGGGCGGGTGCCGCGCAAGGACAACAGCGTCTACTCCGCCACCAAGCACGCGGTGTGCAGCTTCAGCGAGGCCCTGCGCCAGGAGGTGACCGGCCGCGGCGTGCGCGTCGGACTGGTCGAACCGGGCATGACCACCACCGAGATGACCCTCGGCAGCCAGGCGGCGGCCGCCCACGGCCTGCCGCGCGACACCTGGCTGGACGCCGAGGACATCGCCCGCGCCATCGCCTTCATGGTCACCCAGCCGGCCCGGGTCGCCATCAACGAGATCATGGTCCGCCCCACCTCCCAGGAGCGCTGACCCGGTGCCGCTGCACCTGCTGCTCACCTCGGACACCCATGTGCCCCGGCGCGCCAAGTCCGTTCCGCCGCAACTGCTCGATGCGGTGGCGCGCGCCGACGCCGTGGTGCACGCCGGTGACTGGACCGACGCCGCCACCGTGGACCTGCTCCAGGCCCGCGCCCGCCGGCTGATCGGGGTGTACGGCAACAACGACGGCCCGGCCGTGCGGGCCCGCCTGCCGGAGGTGGCCCGCGCCGAACTGGACGGGCTGCGGCTGGGCGTGGTGCACGAGACCGGCCCCGCCCGGGGTCGGGAGCGCCGCTGCGCCGACCGCTTCCCGGACCTCGACGTGTTGGTCTTCGGGCACAGTCACATCCCCTGGGACACCACGGCGGACTCCGGCCTGCGGCTGCTCAACCCCGGTTCGCCGACGGACCGTCGACGCCAGCCGCACTGCACCTACCTGACCGCGCTGGTCACCGACGGCCGGCTGACCGACGTGGTGCTGCACCGGCTGCCGACCCGGCAGTGACCGGACCCGGACCGCGGGGCCGCCCGCGGTCCGGGCTCACTTCCCCAACAGCCCCCGCACATAGGCGGCCTGGCCGGCGTGTTGGAGATCGTCCGCGAGCACGCTCACCAGGCGGACGCCCAGGGTGACCGGCGGGGTCCAACCCCGGTCGACGATCCGGTCGAGGTCCTTCACCGCGAGCGGGCGCAGGAAGCGCACCGTGCTCTCGTGCACCGCCGCGTGATAACCCGTCAGCAGCTCGGCGGTCAGGCCCCGCACCTTCGCCACGTCCCGGCTGGAGTGCCCGTAGCCGGTGTCGTCCGCGGCGAACGGCAGCCCGAACGCCGCGCACCACTCGTCGGCGGTCCAGAGCTGCTCGGTGCCGGCGGCTCCCGCGACATGGTCGTCCTGCACCCGTGTGAGGTGCCAGACCAGCCAGGCGACGGAGTTGCCCCGCCCCTCGGGACGGCTGCCGAGCTCCTCGGGCCCCAACCCGTCGACCACCTCCTCGACGACCTCGCGGATCCGACCGAAGGCGTCGACGAGCAGAGCGGTGCTGGCGGACATGGCGGCTCCGTACGGTGGGTGACGGCCTGAACGAGGCGGCCCATCGTCGCAAGCCGGCGCGGGGGCCGGCGCGCGGCGCACCCAGGTCAGGGGGCCGGTCCGCCGCATGGCGGAAGCGTCTCCGCCCGGCCGGTGCGGGCGCCTGGACCGCGGTCCGGGCCGCGCGGCCGGGCAGCGCGTCAGGACCGCGTGGACCACACCGCGAGGGTGTCCAGCAGCGCCTGGACCGGCCGCAGGGAGCGGTCACCGGGCCCGACGATGCCGAGGATGCGGGGGAGCGGCTCCACCACGCGGACCAGGCGCCCGGCCCGGAGGTACGGGTTGGGGTCGCGGAGCGCGGCCTCCAACGCGGGCCGGGTCCAGTACGTCCGGGCCAGGCCCAACGCCCAGCGGTGCTCGTCCTCGTAGGGCAGCCACCGGCCGGCGGCGTAGGCGTCCGCGAGATCGTGCGCCTGGCGGGACATCACCTGCCAGCTGAAGTCCTCCTCGATCAGCTCGCGACGCCGGCGGCCCGGACGGTCCTCGCGGCACGGCGCGCACAGCCGCATCTCCCGCTGCGGGCCGTCCGGTGGCCGCGCCGCAACGGGGGGCGCGCCGGCGGCGGGACGTCGGTAATGGCACAGGTCACAGGTGACCGCACCGGTGGTCACGGGGTCCGGATAGGAAATCACGAAGGACTCAACGACACAGACGTGACCGGGTGGCGTGGCTCATGGGTGGCGAACGCCGGCAACGGCGAGGCGTTGTGGTGCGGCATGGGAACAAGCCTACCCAGCGCGGGAGTTGGCGAACGTTGCGGCGCGCAACGGTCACACATGGACTTGTGCACGTCGGGTTCGTCCCGAACCGTTCAGTCCGACGGCGTGTCCGGTCGCGTCGCGACCATCAGCCGCCCGCGGGGGCTGCCGTCCACGCGCCGCCCCAGCTCGGGCAACGCGCGCCACTCCACGGCGAACCCGGCCCGCGCCAGCTCCGCGCGCACCTGCGAGAGCCGGAAGCCGCGGTAGTACATCACGAACTGCGGCCGCCACAGGACATTGCGCACCCGCATCGCCGCGTCGAAACCCAACAGCGCCCAGTACGCCGGCGACCCCGGCCGGGTTGGTGCCATCACCGGGAACACGAACCGCCCACCGGGCCGCAGCACCCCGGCCACCTGCGCGAACAGCCCCGGCCGCTCCCGCGGCAGGAAGTGCCCGAACGCCCCGAAGCTCACCACGACGTCGAAGACCGGCCCGAACGGCAGCGCCCGCGCATCCGCCCGCACCCACTCCCACCGCGGCCCGCCCCCACCGACCGCGTCCGCCGCCCGCTCGCCCTCCGGCCCACGGGCCCGCCCCACCGCCAACATCCCCGCGCTGACGTCGACGCCGGTCACCCGCTCCCGGCACACCTGCGCCAGCACCGCCATGCCCGCGCCGGTACCGCAGCACAGGTCCAGCCCGTTGGCGAACGGCCCCAGCCCCTGCAAGTCCCGTAGCACCGGCCGCAACACCGCATCCGGCGTCCGGAACGGTGTGCGGTCGAACTTCGGCGCGAGCAGGTCGTAGCCCCGCTCCACCGACGACAGCGCCTGCACGGCGAGCTCACGCAACGTGGGACCCTCGGGAGCGAACATCGCGTCAGCATAGGCGCCCCGCCCGCGCTACGAGCCCGCGATATAGGCGTGGATCGCCGGATCGCTGACCTTCGTGTAGACCCCCGGATGCCCCGCCGCGGCACACCCCGTCCCCCAGGACGCGATGCCCGCCAACCGCCCGTCGACCACCAACGGCCCCCCGCTGTCCCCCTGGCAGGCGTCCTTGCGGCCCGCGACATAGCCGTAGCAGGCCATCCGCGGCGTGATCGCGGACGGACCGTAGGCGCCCTTGCAGTACGCGTCGGACAGCTTGGGCACATCGACCCGCCGCAGATGCTCGGGGAGTGCGCCGCCGTCCCGCGTCGCGCCCCAGCCGGTGACGGTCGCCGGGGTGCCCTCGGCGGGCTCCTTGCCCTCCGCCGCCAGCGGGATGGCCCGGACCTCGGGCCCGAGCGTCAGCGGCGACGCCAACTCCAGCACCGCCACGTCGTAGTCGATCGTCGCGGCGTCGAACTTCGGATGCCGGAGCATCCGCGCCACCCGCACCACCTGCCCACCGTTATCCCGCACGCTGCTGCCCGCCCGGACGCTCAGCGAGTCCGCCGGCATCCCCGACGCGCAGTGCGCCGCCGTGACCACCGCATCGGCGCGGATGATTGAACCGCCGCAGACGTGGCCCCCGTGGGTGCGCACCGACACCTGCCAGGGCGCGTCCCGCACATCGGCGTTCCTCCCGCCGACGATGCGGGTCTCCAGTGCCGCCCGCCCCGCCACCGCCGTCGCCGGCGGCACTCCGACCAGCACCGCCCCCAACAACGCGAGCGCCGCCGCCCCGCCCCGCAGCCATGACCGTGCCATTCCGCCTCCCGAATCCGGATCGGCCAGGACTCCTCCTCCTCCAGCGATCCTCAGGCAACCTCCGCCGGACCGGGGCGAAGAGTCCGCGCTTTCCACCGAATTGGTGGTCTTGGGTCCGGCGGCGTTTGAACACCCCTCACCCCTCCAACGGGACGCCGGCCCAACGCCGTTGAGCCCCGGCCGACTCATCCGTCACCGCCGAGACACGACCCCCGCCAGTCTCCGAACGCCACGGCCCGGCCCCCGGGAATGCGTACGCTGAACCCGCCGCCGTAACGATGGCCGGATCCTTTCGGTGTACGACAGGAGCACACGATGGCCGCCTCCGTCCCTGCCGATGCCAGGACCACTGCGCGGCAACGCCTGCGCGCCTGGATGCTGCAGGGCCTCGCCGACATCGGCGCCGCGCACCGCGCCCCCGCCGAACCCGCCCACCGGGGCCAGCGCTGGTGGCGCGTGATGTGCCTGACCGGCGTCGACTACTTCTCCACCCTCGGCTACCAGCCGGGCATCGCCGCCCTCGCCGCCGGCCTCCTCTCGCCCATCGCCACCCTCGTCCTGGTCGCCGTCACCCTCGCCGGCGCGCTCCCCGTATACCGCCGGGTCGCCACCGAAAGCCCCCACGGCCAGGGCTCGATCGCCATGCTCGAACGCCTGCTGTCCTTCTGGAAGGGCAAGCTGTTCGTCCTCACCCTGCTGGGCTTCGCCGCCACCGACTTCCTCATCACCATCACCCTGTCCGCCGCCGACGCCGCCACCCACCTCGTCGAGAACCCCCACGTCCACAGCGCCCTGCAAGGCCGCCAGATGATCGTCACGCTGATCCTCATCGCCCTGCTCGGCGCGGTCTTCCTCAAGGGGTTCCTGGAGGCGATCGGCGTGGCCGTCGTCCTCGTCGGCATCTACCTCGTGCTCAACGCCGTCGTCGCGGTCGCCGGCGTCTGGCACGTGGTCACCGCCGAGCACGTCATCACCGACTGGACCCACCTGCTGACCGTCCAACACGGCAGCATTCCGGCCATGATCGCGGTGGCCCTCCTGGTCTTCCCCAAACTCGCCCTCGGCCTCTCCGGGTTCGAGACCGGCGTCGCGGTCATGCCGCACATCGAGGGCGACCCCGACGACACCGAGGCCCGCCCCACCGGACGGATCCGGGGCGCCAAGAAGCTGCTGACCACCGCCGCCGTCATCATGAGCATCTTCCTCATCATCACCAGCTTCGTCACCACCCTCCTCATCCCCGCCCCCGCCTTCCGCCCCGGCGGACCCGCCAACGGCCGCGCCCTGGCCTACCTGGCGCACGAGTACCTCGGCCCCGCCTTCGGCACCGTCTACGACGTCTCCACCATCGCCATCCTCTGGTTCGCCGGCGCCTCCGCCATGGCCGGACTGCTCAACCTGATGCCGCAGTACCTCCCGCGCTACGGCATGGCACCCCACTGGGCCCGCGCCGTCCGCCCCATGGTGCTGGTCTTCACCGCCGTCGCCTTCCTGGTCACCTGGCTCTTCGACGCCGACGTCGACGCCCAGGGCGGCGCCTACGCCACCGGCGTCCTGGTCCTCATCAGCTCCGCCGCGATCGCCGTCACCATCGCCGCCCGCCGCGCCCAACAGAAGCGCTGGGCCATCGGATTCGCCGTGATCTCCGTGGTGTTCCTCTACACCACCATCACCAACGTCATCGAGCGGCCCGACGGCGTGAAGATCGGCGCCTGCTTCATCGCCGGCATCATCCTGCTCTCCTTCACCTCACGCCTCGCCCGCGCCTTCGAACTCCGCGTCACCGCCGTCCTCCTGGACGACACCGCCCAACGCTTCGTCCGCGACATCGCCCAACGCCGCATCCGCCTCATCGCCAACGAACCCCACCGCGGCGACCTCACCGAATACCGCAACAAGGCCCAACAGATCCGCGCCGACAACGACATCCCCGCCGAAGACGACCTGGTCTTCGTTGAGGTCACCATCCGCGACCCCTCCGAATTCGAGAGCGAACTCCACGTCAACGGCGATGTCGTGCACGACCGCTACCGCGTCCTCCGCCTGGAGAGCGCCGCCGTCTCCAACGCCCTCGCCGCCCTCCTCCTGCACATCCGCGACACCACCGGACAACGCCCGCACATCTACTTCGAATGGACCGAGGGCAACCCCCTCGCCCAATTCCTGCGCTACTTCCTCTTCGGCCAGGGCGAGGTCGCCCCCGTCACCCGGGAAGTGCTCCGCGAGGCCGAACCGGACCGCAGCCGACGCCCCCGCGTCCACGTCGGCTGACCCGGCCCGCGCCTCAACCCAGCCCCGGAATCCCCGAGATCACCAGATCGATCAGCTTGATCCCGAGGAACGGCGCCACCAGACCGCCCAGACCGAAGAACGCCAGGTTCCGCCGCAGCAGGTCGTGCGCGGACGCCGGCCGGTACCGCACCCCGCGCAGCGCCAGCGGAATCAGCGCCACGATCACCAGCGCGTTGAAGATGATCGCCGACGTGATCGCCGACGTCGGGCTGTGCAGCTCCATCACGTTCAACGTCGACAACCCCGGATACACCCCGGCGAACATCGCCGGAATGATCGCGAAGTACTTCGCCACGTCATTGGTGATCGAGAACGTCGTCAACGCCCCACGCGTGATGAGCAGTTGCTTGCCCACCTCCACGATCTCTATCAGCTTCGTCGGGTTGGAGTCGAGATCCACCATGTTCCCGGCCTCCTTCGCGGCGGACGTGCCGGTGTTCATCGCCACCCCGACGTCCGCCTGCGCCAACGCCGGCGCGTCGTTCGTCCCGTCACCGGTCATCGCCACCAGCCGGCCGCCCGCCTGCTCCCGGACGATCAACCCCAGCTTCTCCTCCGGAGTGGCCTCCGCCAGATAGTCGTCCACCCCCGCCTCCTGCGCGATCGCCCGCGCCGTCAACGGATTGTCACCGGTGACCATCACCGTCCGGATGCCCATCCGCCGCAACTCGGAGAACCGCTCCCGAATCCCCTCCTTGACCACGTCCTTCAAATGCACCACCCCCAACACCCGCGGCCCCCGCCGATCCTCCATCGCCACCAGCAACGGAGTCCCCCCGGCCGCACTGATCGCATCACTGAACAACCGCGCCTCCGCGGGCACTTCACCCCCCAACTGCCCCATCCACTCGATGATCTGCGCGGACGCCCCCTTGCGGATCACCACCTCGCCCGGATACCGGCCACTCGCCCCGGCCCCGCCCGCCGCCTCCGAACCGTCCGCCCAGCGCAGATCCACCCCGCTCATCCGCGTCCGCGCACTGAACGGCACATACCGAACGAACGCCAGCTCCCCCTCCGTCGGCGCCTCCAACCCGTACTTCTCCCGCGCCAGCGCCACCACCGAGCGCCCCTCCGGCGTCTCGTCCGCCAACGACGACAACTGCGCGGCATCCGCGAGCGCCAGCTCGTCACCGCCCGGCATCGGCACGAACGCCACCGCCTCCCGGTGACCCAGTGTGATCGTCCCGGTCTTGTCGAGCAACAGGGTGTTGATATCCCCCGCCGCCTCCACCGCACGACCCGACATCGCCACCACGTTCCGCTGCACCAACCGGTCCATCCCCGCGATGCCGATCGCCGACAACAACGCCCCGATCGTCGTCGGGATCAACGTGACCAGCAGCGCCACCAACACCGCCGTCTGCTGCGCCGCCCCCGCGTACGACGCCATCGGCTGCAGCGTCACCACCACCAGGAGGAACACGATGGTCAGCGCGGCCAACAGGATGTGCAGCGCGATCTCGTTCGGCGTCCGCTGCCGCGCCGCCCCCTCCACCAGCGCGATCATCCGGTCCAGGAACGAGTGCCCGGACCGCGAGGTCACCCGCACCACGATCCGGTCCGACAACACCGTCGTACCGCCCGTCACCCCGGACCGGTCACCACCCGCCTCCCGCAACACCGGCGCCGACTCCCCGGTCACCGCCGACTCGTCGACGCTGGCCACCCCGTCGACCACCTCACCGTCCGCCGGCACCGCCTCGCCCGCCTCGATCACCACGAAGTCGAACGGCCGCAGGTCCGACGCCGGCACCGTCTCGGTGACCGCACTCTCCAGATGCACCCCCACCCGCCAGTTGTCCCGCAACCGCCGCGCCATGAGGTCCGTCCGGGCCCGGCGCAACGACGCCGCCTGCGCCCGGCCCCGCCCCTCGGCGACCGCCTCCGCGAGCTGCGCGAACACCACCGTCAGCCACAGCCACCCACTGATCACCCAGCTGAACACTGACGGATACAACACCGCGGACAACGTCGTCAGCAGCGAACCACAGGCCACCACGAACAACACCGGGTTCCTGGCCAGCGCCCGCGGATGCAGCTTCCGCATCGCCTCCGGCAACGCCGTCAGCAACACCCGCGGATCGAACAACCCGGCCGACGCCCGTCGCCGCCGACCTCGATGATGACCACCCGACCCGCCTCCGGCCCCTCCAGCGCCACGTGGGGGGACGCCCCCCGCAGCGTGCTCCGGAGCCTTCGGTGAGGGGGCGGGGACGCGGGACGGGGCAGCAGGCATGCGCGCAGGCTTTCTGGAGCGGCGGATACGAAAGAAGGAGCCAGGAGACGCCCGTACCGGTACCCAGGCGCACAGCCAGGGCGCGCAGGTTCGACAGCATCGGCATGGGGTCCACGGACCGCCGCCGACCTGCGCGTCCGCCGTCCACGGCCGTCTCCCGGCCGGCACCGAATCTAGGCCCTCGCCCACGCGTACAGTCCCGGCCAGCAACGGAATTTGCGGCTCTCTTACGTCCTGGCCATGGCTCCGCACCGCCCACGGACCGGCGGCGGCCGTGAACGGGCCACGCCGACCCGCCCGGAGGTAGCCTGAATCCACTGCTCCTGCTCGTTCCCCCAGCGCAGGGGAGGTCAGATGACCACGCCCACGGGGCTCCTGACGACACCCGCCACGAGCCTCCGCCCCAGCAGGGCCGATGCCCCGCGCTACGTCCCCATCGCCGAACACGGCCTGATCGGCGACATGCGCACCGCTGCCCTCGTCGGCACCAACGGCACCATCGACTGGTACTGCTGTGCCCGCTTCGACGCCCCCAGCGTCTTCGCCGCGCTCCTCGACGCCGACCGCGGCGGGGCCTTCGCCCTCGCCCCCGACGTACCGGCCCGCACCAAGCAGTTCTACTTCCCCGACACCAACATCCTCATCACCCGCTTCTTCGCGGACAACGGCGTCGCCGAGGTACAGGACTTCATGCCCATCGTCGGCGACTCCCGCGAGGCCGACCGGCACCGGCTGATCCGACGCGTGCTCTGCGTCCGCGGCTCCCTCCCGTTCCACGTCCGCGTGGCGCCCCGCTTCGACTACGGGCGGCAGACGCACACCGTCAGCAGCCACCACCAGGGCCTGACCGTCTTCGACTCACCGGACCTCTCCCTCGCGCTCACCTCCAGCGTCCCCGTCGACATCGACGGACCGGACGCCCGCGCCACGTTCACCCTCGCCGAGGGGGAGGCCGCCGTCTTCGCGCTCGACCGGATCGGCGAGGGCGTCGAACCCCGGTTCTGCGCCGTCCGGGAAGCCGAGCAACTCTTCGGCGCCACCGTGCGCTACTGGCGCGGCTGGCTCGCCCACTCCCGCTACCGCGGACGCTGGCGGGAGATGGTGCACCGCTCCGCCCTCACCCTCAAGCTCCTCACCTACGCGCCGACCGGCGCCATCGTCGCCGCGCCCACCACCAGCCTGCCCGAACAGATCGGCGGCGAGCGCAACTGGGACTACCGCTACGCCTGGGTCCGGGACGCCGCCTTCTGCATCTACGCCCTGCTCCGCCTCGGCTTCACCGACGAAGCGGAGTCGTTCGTGCACTTCCTCTCCTCGAAGATCTGCCTGAAGGACTGCGCCCACGGCCCGCTTCAGATCATGTACGGCATCGACGGCCGCAGCGACCTCCCCGAGCTCGAACTCCCGCACCTTGAGGGCCACTTGGGGTCCGCCCCGGTCCGCATCGGCAACAACGCCGTCAACCAGCTCCAACTCGACATCTACGGCGCCCTGATCGACTCCCTCTACCTCTACGACAAGTGGGGCCAGCCGCTCTCCAGTGACCACTGGGACACCGTCTGCAACCTGGTCAACTGGGTGTGTGACAACTGGGACCAGCCGGACGAGGGGATCTGGGAGACCCGCGGCAAGATCCAGAACTTCCTCTACTCGCAGTTGATGTGCTGGGTGGCCATCGAACGGGCCATGCGCATCGCTCGCCACCGCGGCCTGCCCGCCGACATGATCCGCTGGGGGCGGGAACGCGACGCCATCTACCGGCGCATCATGCAGCGCGGCTGGTCCACCGAGCGCCGGGCGTTCGTCCAACACGAGGGCGCCGACGTCCTGGACGCCGCCGTCCTGATGATGCCGCTCGCCAAGTTCATCTCGCCGACCGACCCGAAGTGGCTCTCCACCCTGGACGCCCTCGGCGACGAACTCGTCTCCGACTCCCTGGTCTACCGCTACGACCCCAAGAACAGCCCCGACGGACTCCGCGGCGAGGAAGGCACCTTCTCCATCTGCTCGTTCTGGTACGTCGAGGCGCTCTCCCGCGCCGGCCGAATCGACGAGGCCCGCCTCGCCTTCGAGAAGATGCTCACCTACGCCAACCACCTCGGCCTCTACGCCGAAGAAATCGGCCAAACCGGCGAACAGATCGGCAACTTCCCCCAAGCTTTTACCCACTTGGCCCTGATCAGCGCAGCCTTCAACTTGGACCGAGCACTGGGGTGAGGACGGGGGTTGGCGGTGAGGCGGGCGAGGGGGGGATCCTTCGGGTGGCGGGTGGCGGGTGGCGGGTGGCGGGTGGCGGGTGGCGGCTGGTCGCTGGGCCTGCCTCTGGAGCTTCCCCCCTCCCCCTCCCCCTCCCCCTCCCCTCCTCCTCCCCTCCCCCTCCCGCCCCACCCCTCCGCCTCAGGCCGCCCGTATGTCGACACATGCGTCGGGCCCCCGGGCCAAGTCCCGCGTCCTGCCCCCGCGTCGAGCCCCGCGTCGAGGCTCCGTTCCGAGGGCCTGCATCGAAACCCTGCGTGGAGTGCGCCGCGCCCCATCGCGCCCCACTGCCCGGCGGCCCGCCCCCGCCGCTGTTCCAGGGCGGTGAGGCCGGCCGGGGCTCGACTCGCGCCCCCGGCCGGCCGGGCACGCCGGAGGAGTTCAACTACGTCTCCGGCCCTGCCCGTTGTGACTACCGGTCGTCAGTCGGAGGCACCAGCAGGGCGTGCAGTCCCGATGATCGAGGGGGATGCCGGATACGCCTTGCTGTCGGGGCGGAACTCGAACCGTCGTACGGTCTCGATCGTGAAACCCGCCCTCCGGATGGCGGTTTCCGTGTCCCGTGTGACGTTGCATCCCCCTCCGATGAGCCGCCACAGCGGATTGAGTATCCGCTGTCGTCGGTAGACGCGAGGCTCTTGCGCTCGGACGTGCTCGTAGAAGCGCAGTTCACCGGTCGGTTTCAGGACCCGCAGGACCTCGCCGAGTGCGGCGGGGACGTCCGCGATGGTGCACAGGACCAGTGAGGCCACCGCCATGTCGACGCTCGCGTCGTCGAGTGGCAGTCGCTCCGCCCGACCCGGCAGCACCTCGACCGGTATCCGCGCCGTGGCCGCGGCCCGCGTGGCGAGGCCCCGCAGTCTGGGCTCGGGCTCCACCGCGAAGACCCGCTCCACCTCCGCCGGATAGTGCCGGAAGTTGGATCCGATCCCCGCACCGATCTCGACCACTCGGCCCCGGGCGCCCGCGAGCAACTCCCGTCGGTGTTCGAGCGAACCGTGGGCGTCCGCATAGGCGCTGATGCGTGGATAGAGCCGTGCGAAGAGTGGGTGTGACACCTTGTCCGACATGCTGCGCTCCCCGTGATCGTGTGCCCTGTGTGCGAGGACGGCCTCGCTGCCTTGCCGTTGTCGCCTCCTCAACGATCCCTGCTGGCTGGCGTTCTGAGGACATTGCATCAGTCGGTGGAGCGGTCGGGCATCGGAGCGTGGGTGGGAAGGTGGACTCACACCGTGGGTTGATCGGTGGAGGGGTGCCAACCCTGGGTATGGGGCGGATGCGCGTGGCGCTCCGCGGTGTGCCGTCAGGCGTCGCCGGGCAGCAGGTGCTGGTTGACCTGGCGGAAGGCCCAGGAGCCCTTGGTGTGGGTGAAGACCCACACCAGGTCGAAGCGGTCGGGCCACTTGTGCGGGACGTCGGTGTCCGAGGCGCCGAGTGCGTCGACGATGTCGGGGATGCGACTGTGCTCCCAGCAGATCAGCACCGGGCCGGTGGCGGCGAGGGCGGCCTTCGCGAGGTTGCTCTCCTCGGACTCCGCGTAATCCAGGTCGACCTTGAGTCCCATGTGCTGGGCGAGCGGGGTGACGGTCTGTCGCATCCGGTGGGCGCCGGCGTTCGGGCCCTTGTCGGTGGCCGCGTAGATGGTCCGCGGGCGCTGGAGGCCGGCCGGGAGGGGCTTGCCCGCCGGCGGGTCGAAGAGCTTGGGCAGCCCGTTGGCCCGGTCCCAGCCGCGCTGGGTGAGGGACTTGTGGTCCTCGTGGCCGTGCTCGTCGATGCCGGGGTGGTGCTTGTCGGGCTTCTCGCCGTGCCGGATGATCATGATGACGGTGGAGTCCCCGGGTGCGGTCTTCCCGGGGCCGTGCGGGTTGATGGCGGCCGCGGCCTCCTTGTGGCCGCCACAGGCCGTGAGGATCGCCGGGGCCGCTGCGGCCAGTCCGGCCAGTACCCACCTGCGGCTCGGTGCCGGGCGGTTCGGGGCGGCAGTTGGGGGAGTGGGGGAAGTGTCGGCTGTTGTCCGGCGATGCGGCATGTGCGCAGTCTCCTTCGTGCAGCGGAAGGGTGGGGGGTCGTGCTGCGGCAGTAGAGCACGCTTCCCTGAGGATGTCCGCCCGGTTGGTGGCGTCAAGGTGCAGACGGGCGGCGGCAGGGCGGGCGAAGCGGGACACGTCGGGTGAGGTGGTGCGCTAGGAGGGCAGCGCGTCCACGGCGGCTTGCCAGGGATAGGCGTCGAGATTCCCCGCCTTCGGCGGGTGCGGTGTGAAGCCGTCGTCCCCGAGCAGCACCGTGATGCCGGCGTCCCTCAGGGTGGCGATGCTGCGGGCGGTGGCCGGGTGCGCGTGCTGGGCGGCGTTCCAACAGGGCAGCGCCACCGTCGGGATGCGCAGCCCGATCGCCTCCGTCAACAGGCCGAGCGCCAACGTGTCGGAGATCCCGGCGGCCCACTTGTTGAGGCTGTTGCAGGTGAGCGGGGCGACCAACAGGGCGTCCGGCGGCGGCAGTACGTCCGGCTGGCTCGGCAGCTTGTACTGGTGGCGGACCGGGTGCCCGGTGAGGTCGGCCAGGGCCTCGATCGCGCCGTCGGCGTCCTCGGTCGCCCACCGGTACGCGGCGGGCGTCAGCACCACGCAGACGTCCCAGCCGGCACCCTGGGCGGTGTGGACGGGAACGTCGATGCGGCGGGCCGGCGCGGCGGCGCAGGCGATCACGTACAGGGTGCGAGTCGTCGTCACCAGAGCAGTCCACAGCGCCCGGTGGATGCCCGCAAGGGTGCGTCGGCGACGGGGCGGCACGGCCGTCGCGTGACGGTACGACCTCGCGGAAGCGACGCCCCCGTCAGATGCTCAGCTTCGTTGCCGGCCAATCCTGGAGCGCGGTGCGGACGTCGTCGGGGAGCGGGACCGCCCGGTGGGAGTCGAGGGAGGTGCACACCAGGACGGCCTTGATGCGTGCCCGTACGTCCGTGGGGTCCGGACCTGTGCCCACCAGTAGGAGGTGAAAGGAGCTCTTGCCGGTCCGCTCCACGGACAGGGTGAAGCGCAGGGTGTCGCCCAGGGTGCTCGGCGCCAGGAAGTCGCATTCGACGTGGGCGGTCGGCATGCCGATGCGTCGCTCCAGGAGGAGTGCGGGGTAGTCGACGGTCAGGCCGGCCTCGAACCATTCCTGGACGATCTCGTTCAGGAAGACCAGGTACTGCGCGAAGAAGACGACTCCGGCGGGGTCGCAGTGGTGGAAGTAGACCTTCTTCTCGCGGGTGAAGTGCCGTGGTGCACCGGCGGGCGGCGTGCTCTGCACGATCGTGATCCACCTCTCCCGATTGCCCGTCGGCCGTCCGACGGGTTCGACCCCGCCCCCAACGTCGGTGGTCCCGTCTGCCCCGTCAAACGGCGCTGCTGCGTCCGGCGCAACCGCCGTCCCCGGCGCCCTACTGGCGGCGGGCGCCGACCAGTTGGGGCGGCGGCTCGCCCCCGATCCCCGGGCTGACGGCGCCCGGATCGGCCACCGAATCCGGCCCGGGGCGCCGCACGCGGTAACGGTCGGCGGGACGCGGCGCCCGACGGAACCGGCGCTACGACCTCTGCAGTTCCCCGGAGCGCGGTGGTGCGTGGCGTTGGGTGGTGCCCCGTACGGCGGTTGGCGGGCCGCGTACCGGGCGCCGCCGTCAGGCCGGCCGCCCTGCGGTGGTCCGGGCGTAGTGCTCGGCGATCTCGTCGCTGGTGGTCAGCCACACCCCGGGATGCTGGGCGATGTGCTCCAGCGCCTGGTCCAGGTACTTGTGACGGAACGGCTGGCCGATGACGAACGGGTGCAGCGCCAGCGACATCACCCGGCCGCTGCCGGCCGCGTCGGCGTGGAGCTGGTCCAACTGGTCCTTGACGATCTGTACGAAGTCGGGACCGCTGAGACTCTTGCCAACGAACAGGCTGATGTCGTTGAGCTCGATGGGGTACGGGACGCTGAGCATGCCGGGGACGTTGAGGCGGTAGGGCTGGTCGTCGTTGGTCCAGTCCAGTACGTAGGACAGGCCCAGTTCGGCGAGAAGCTCGGGGGTGCGGAAGGTCTCGGTGAGGGCCGGGCCGAGCCAGCCGCGCGGGCGGTGGCCGGTGGTCCGCTCGATGGTGTCGACCACCTCGGCCAGATAGGCCCGCTCCTCGTCGGGTGTCATGTCCGCCTGGAAGACGGAGTTGTTCTTGCCGTGCGCGAGCCAGGCCCAGTTGCGGGCCCGGCCGGCCTCGATGATCTGCGGATAGCGTTCGCCGACATCGGAGTTGAGCAGCACGCTGGCGCGGATGCCGTGCCGGTCCAGGCTCTCCGCCAGCCGCCAGATGCCCACCCGTGGGCCGTAGTCGCGCCAGCCGTAGTTGAGCGGGTCCGGGGCGAGCCCGGTGGTGCCGGGGAAGATGCTCGTCGAGGGGCGGTCGACCTGGTAGTGCTCGATGTTCACCCCGACGTAGAAGGCGATCCGGGCGCCGCCGGGCCAGGAGATCGGGGCGCGTTCGGTGATCGGGCTGTAGTCGTAGAGCTGGTTGTCCATGGGGGCTCACCTCGGGTCCGTTGCGGTGCGGTTTCCTCGTTCCGCATCGTCGAACCTTCACACTGATGTGAGGGTCAAGTGGGGTCCGAAAGGCGACGGTGGACGGCCGACTTGGCGCCCGCCTCCGGGTGGTGGTCGCCGGCCGCGCGGCTTGCGCGCCGCCGCCCGGCGTAAGTGCTGATCCGTGGCTGGGCGCGTGACGTTCCTGGCGGGGCGGGCGGCACGCCTGTTTGCCGCGGCGGACGCCGTCTCCAGTCGCCGCCCCGGACCGCCCGGCGAAGAATTGTCCGGGTACGGGCAATCGACTACGGCCGGCAGCACACCACCGTGGCGCTGCCCGCCGGACGGGTGGTCATGGTGACGACTTCGCCTTTCGGGTCCAGCGACCCGTTCTCCGACCTCTTCAACCGCTTCTTCGGCATGAGCCCGGCGGCCTCCCCGCCGGCCGTCCAACGCGTCCCCATCGGGCGCCTGCTCAGCGACTCCGCGCACGAACTCCTGGCCACGGCGGGCAGACGCGCCGCCGAGGACGGTTCCGACCTCGACACCGGCCATCTGCTGTGGGCCGCGACCCAAGTGCCGGCCGCCCGGCACATCCTGGAGCAGGCCGACGCCGACCCCGACCAACTCGCCGAGGACCTCGCCCGACAACTGCCCTCCGGCACCGGCAACGGGGAGCCCGCGCTCACCCCGGCCGCCAAGCGCGCCCTGCTCGCCGCGCACGCCCGCTCGCAGGCCGCCGGCGCCTCCTACATCGGCCCCGAGCACATCCTCGCCGCGCTCCTGGAGGACCCCCGCTCCGGCCTCACCCAGGCCCTCGGCCCCGAGGGGGTGCGGGAACACGGCGCCGCCCGCGGCGACCGGCAGCCCGCGCAGGGCGGCCACGGCGACACCCCGACCCTGGACGAATACGGCCGGGACCTCACCGACGAGGCGCGCAGCGGAAAGCTGGACCCGGTGGTCGGTCGGGCCGAGGAGATCGAGCAGACCGTCGAGGTGCTCTCCCGCCGGACGAAGAACAACCCCGTCCTCATCGGCGACCCCGGAGTCGGCAAGACCGCGATCGTCGAGGGCCTCGCCCAACGCGTCGTCGCCGGGGAAGTGCCCAAGGCGCTGCGGAACCGACGGGTGGTCTCCCTGGACCTGGCCGGTATGGTCGCCGGCTCCAAGTACCGGGGCGAGTTCGAGGAGCGGCTGAAGAAGGTCATCGACGAGGTCACCGGCGCCGACAAGGGCGTCGTCCTCTTCATCGACGAACTCCACACCGTCGTCGGGGCGGGAGGCGGCGGCGAGGGCGCCATGGACGCCGGCAACATCCTCAAACCCGCCCTGGCCCGCGGGGACCTGAGTGTCGTCGGGGCGACCACCATCGACGAGTACCGCAAGCACGTCGAGAAGGACGCCGCGCTCGAACGCCGCTTCCAGCCGGTCATGGTGCCCGAGCCGACCGTCGACGAGACCGTCGAGATCCTACGTGGCCTGCGGGACGCCTACGAGGCGCACCACCAAGTACGTTTCACCGACGAGGCGTTGGACGCCGCGGCCACCCTCTCCGACCGGTACCTCACCGACCGTTTCCTGCCCGACAAGGCCATCGACCTCATGGACCAGGCCGGCGCCCGGGTCGGGCTGCGCAGCCTCGACGGCCCCGGCCCGGCCGCCGAGATCGAGGACCGCCTGACCAAGCTCCGTCGGGAGAAGGACGAGGCGGTCAGCACCGAGGACTACGCACGCGCCGCGGCACTCAAGGAACGCATCCGGCAGGCCGAGGGCGAGCTCGCCGACCTCGGTGAGGAGCGCGAGCAGGCCGCCAGCGTCACCGCCGAGGACATCGCCGAGGTGCTCTCCGCCCGCACCGGTATCCCCGTCGCCCAGCTCACCGAGACCGAACGCGACCGGCTGATGAAGCTCGAAGACGCCCTGCACGAGCGGGTGATCGGCCAGGACGAGGCGGTCACCGCGGTCTCCCAGGCCGTCCGCCGCAGCCGCGCCGGCATGAGCGACCCGGACCGGCCCAGCGGCAGCTTCCTCTTCCTCGGGCCCACCGGCGTCGGCAAGACCGAACTGGCCAAGGCCCTCGCGGAGTTGCTCTTCGGCGACCCGGACCGGATGGTCCGCTTCGACATGAGCGAGTTCCAGGAGAAGCACACCGTCTCCCGGCTCGTCGGCTCCCCGCCCGGATACGTCGGCTACGAGGAGGCCGGGCAACTCACGGAGGCCGTCCGCCGCAGGCCCTACAGCGTCGTCCTCTTCGACGAGGTCGAGAAGGCCCACCCGGACGTCTTCAACCTGCTGCTCCAGGTCCTCGACGACGGGCGGCTCACCGACGCCCAGGGCCGCACCATCGACTTCCGCAACACCGTCATCATCATGACCAGCAACATCGCCTCGCAACGGATCCTGGCCCACCACGGATCCGTCGACGAGATCCGCGACGACCTGATGAAGGACCTCCAGACGCACTTCCGGCCGGAGTTCCTCAACCGCATCGACGAGGTCATCGTCTTCCACGCGCTGACCCGCGACGACCTCATCAAGATCGTCGACCTGCTGCTGGAGCGCAGCCGGCGCCGGCTGCACGCCCAACAGGTCGGCCTGGACGTCACCGAAGCCGCCAAGGAATGGCTGGCCAACCGCGGCTACCAGCCCGAATACGGGGCCCGCCCGCTGCGCCGCACGCTCCAGAACGAACTCGACAACCGGCTCTCCACCATGCTCCTGGACGGCACCCTCAACCCCGGTGACACCGTCCTCGCCGACGTCGGCGACGGCCAGTTGACGCTCACCCTCGAAGAGAAGCCGGCCGGCGGCAAGCCCGCCGAGGAGCCCGCCGCCGGATCCTGACCGGCGCTCAGGCCCCCGCGGTCGCCCCGGCATCCTGCGTGACCAGCAGGTGCCGGGGGCCGCGCAGGATCGGGCTGTGTCGGTACGGCGGCGGGTCCTCGACCAGGCCCGGCTCGACCAGGTGACGTAGCAGCGCGACCAGCGCGACCTGTGTCTCCACCCGGGCCAGCGGCGCGCCGAAGCAGTTGTGGACCCCGCTGCCGAAGCCGAAGTGCTGGTTGTCCCGGCGGTCCGGATCGAAGCGGTCCGGATCCTCGAAGCGCAGCGGGTCCCGGTTGCCGGAGGCCAGCATCAGATACAGCGGCGCGCCCTTGGGGATGGTCACCCCCATCACGTCGAGGTCGGTCAACGGCGTGCGCTGCGGCAGCATCTGGACCGGCGGCTCGTAGCGGAGCAACTCCTCCACCGCCGACGGCATCAGTTCCGGCTCCCGGCGCAGCCGGTCCAACTGCTCCGGCTGGCGCAGCAGCGTGAGCATCCCGTTGGTGATGAGATTGACCGTCGTCTCGTGCCCGGCGATGGTCAGCAGCGGCAGGGTCGTCATCAACTCGGCCTGGGTGAGCCGTCCTTGGGGGCCGTCGTCGTGCACCAGGGCGGAGATCATGTCGTCGGTCGGGTCGGCCCGTCGCCGCTCGGCCAGCGCGCCCAGGTACTGTGCCATCGCCATCCGCGCCTCCACGCCGGCGGCCCGCTTCTCCGCGGTGTCCTCGTCGGGGGAGCGGTCCAGGGAGGCGATGACGGTGTTGGTCCAGCCGCGGATCTCGGGCATGTCCTCCTGGGGGACGCCCAGCAGCCGGCAGACGACGGTGACCGGCAGGGGGTAGGCGACGTCGTCCACGATGTCGATCCGGTCCCGGTCGCGCAGGCCCTCAACCAAATTCCGGGCGATCGTCACGATGTCGGCGTGCAGCGCGTCCACCCGGCCCGGCGCGTGCGGCGGGCCGAAGGGGCGCATCGTCAACCGGCGCAGCCGGTCGTGCTCGGGGTCGTCGACGCCGATGAAGGACGGCGGCAGGTTGCCCGACCTGGCCAACGCCTCCTCCGGGTCGGCACGGTGCCGCACGTCGGAGCTGACGCGCGGATCGTGCAGCAGCGCGGCGATCTCGTGGTAGGTGCCGACGAGGTAGCTGCCGTCGTTCTGCCGCGCCACACCGTGCTCGCGGAGTTCGGCGTAGAGCGGATAGGGGTCGGGGCGGCTCGCGTAGGCGTTGATCCGCTCCAGCAGGGTCTCCGTGGACATGCGCGGGGCTCTCCTCGTGACGGGGCAGGCGGGAGTGGCGGGGCGGTCAGCCGGCCGGGCTCACCACGGCCAGGCGGCGGTCCGGCAGATGGCCGGTGAGGGCGACGGTCGGGCCGTGCGAGAGCACCTTGGGGTCCGGGACGTCGGAGGGCACGACCATCGGGGATTTGGGGCGGTCGGCCGCGCCGGGCTCCGGGGGGAACGGCGCCGCGGTCTCGATCAGGTGCTGGTAGTACTCCAGCCACTTGGACCGGTTGACGCTCACCGCGGCGGTGATCCGGCCGCGGTAGCCGTACGCCACGACCAGCCGGCCGTCCTCGACCGAGCCCTGGGCGACGGTCACCTGGTCGGAGAAGGTGGGGACGCCGACGGACTTGATGTTCAGGCCGAACTGGCTGGACCAGAAGGCCGGCACGGTCAGGTGGGGGCGCCGCTGCGGTCCCGGGGCGACCATGTTGTGGGCGGCCACCTCCGCCTGTGCCACCGCGTTGCCCCAGTGCTCCAGTGCCAACATCTGGTAGTCGAAGAGCGGATGCGGGAAACGGGCCACGTCCCCGGCCACGAAGACGTCGTCGGTGACGATGCCGTACATGGTGAAGGCCCGGCACCCGGCGTCGCAGGCCACGCCGCGCGGGCCGGCGGCCAGTCCGGTGTCCGCCAGCCACTCGGTGTTGCGGACGGCGCCCAGGGCGACCACCGCGATGTCGGCCTCGATCCGGCTGCCGTCGGAGAGTTCGGCGCCGGTCAGCCTCCCGTTGCTGCCGGTGAGGGAGGTGACGGTCACCCCGCAGCGCAGATCGACGCCGTGCGCCCGCTGCAACCGGGCGGCGAACGCGCCCAGCGTCCCGCCGAGCGCGCCGACCAGCGGTGCCGGACCGCGCTCGGCGACCGTCACCTCCAGGCCGCGCTCCCGGCAGGCGGAGGCGATCTCCGAGCCGGTGAACCCGGCGCCGATGACCAGCACGCGGCGAGGCCCAGCGTCCAGGCGTTCGGCGAGGCGGCCGGCGTCGTCGATCGTCCGTACCGTCAACACCCCGTCCAGGCGGGCCTCTTCGGGGTGCGGCCAGGGGCGGGCCCGGGTGCCGGTGGTGATCAGCAGTCGGTCGTAGGGGACCCGTTCGCCGTCGGCCAGCAACACGTCCTTGGTGTCCGGGTCCAGTCCGCTGGCGCGGACCCCCAGCTTCCAGCGGGCGTTCACCGGGTGGCGGGCCGGCAGCCCGACCGAGCCCGCTGGCACCTTTCCCAGCAGCACCTGTTTCGACAGCGGCGGACGGTCGTAGGGCGGGTGCGGCTCGTCCCCGATGACGGTCAACTCGCCCGCGAAGCCCTCCGCCCGCAGCGTCTCGGCCGCCCGCAGTCCGGCCAGGGACGCGCCGACGATGACGATCCGGCCCTCTTTCAGCTCACCGGACATCGGCCCCGGCCCCCTTGTCGGTCCCGGCGCCGGCCTGTTCGCCGACGAGGATGGCCTGGACCGGGCAGGCGGCCGCCGCGCGGCGCACCCGCTCCCGCTGCTCGGCGTCGGGCGCCGGGTGGTAGAGCAGCGCCTCCTCGCCGTGCAACTCGAACACCCGCGGCGCCAGGAACACGCACTGCGCGTACCCCTGGCACCTGTTGAGGTCGACCACGATCTGCATTTCCGCACCATTCCTCCGCGCGAGCCGTCGACTCCGTCCTACTCGCCCGCGGCGGGCGACGCGGGCGGTGCTGGGCCGGAGGGGTGTGCACGAGGAGTGAGGGCGCGCGGCGGCGTTCGAGGGCACTTCGGGGGCGAAGCGGAAGCGGGGGGAGGGCGGTTCCGGGTCCGGTTCGAAAATGTGTGGCGTCGCTCACGGCCGATTTCCGCGGCCTTCGGGGAATATGCCCCGACGCCTTATGGCGCAGCATAGGAATACGGGGCAACGGGAAGGTAGCCGCAGGCTGAAGAGCAGTGGGACGGCGTCGTCGGGGGTGGCGGGCAGTGCCGGAAGTGGAAGTTCCACTTGACGTTCCGACCGGAGTTCCGGCGGCGCGGGAAGCTCCGATCGACGGTGCCGGTATCCGTATTGACCCGTAATGTTCGACGACATGCGGGCATCCACCGAAACGTGATTAACGCAACGGTGTTGGCGCGATGCGGATCAAATTTTTGCGATTATTTCAAACGAAGTTGCCTCCTGTGTCCCACCTATGAGATGGGATAGGGGGAACGTTGCCCTACGAACTGTGAGGAACCGCGGGATGGCCTTCGCTGCACCTGGAACTCTGGCCGTACCAGGGAAGGGGCAGGGGCAATCCAGACTCTATGTCCTCGACGGGCTGCGCCTGGTGGCGGCGCTGATGGTGCTCGCCTACCACTACATCACCCTCCGTGATGGTTGGGGCAGGGACCCGCACACCTTCTCGCCGACCATCTACCACCTCTCCCAATTCGGCTGGCTCGGCGTCGAAGTCTTCTTCCTCATCAGCGGATTCGTCATCTGCATGAGCACCTGGGGGCGGTCGCTCGGCGACTTCGTGAAATCCCGGGTCTCCCGGCTCTACCCAGCGTACTGGGTCGGTGTGTTGCTCACCGCGGCGGTGCTGATGGTCTGGCCGCACGTGCGGAGCGCGGACAACCTCGAAACGGTGCTGACCAACCTCACCATGCTCCAGCAGGGCGTGGGGGTTTCGGACCTGGACGACGTCTACTGGTCGCTCTTCGTGGAGTTGAAGTTCTACCTGCTCTTCGCCCTCGTCGTGTACCGCGGCGTCACCTACCGGCGGTGCGTGCTCTTCTGCGGGCTGTGGACGGTGGCCGGGGTCGTGGCGCTCAAGGCCGACAGCAACCTCCTGTCGGTCTGGGCGATCGCGCCGTACTCGCCGTACTTCATCGCCGGCATCGCCTTCTATCTGATGCACCGCTTCAAGCCGACCCTACTGCTCTGGGCGATTGTCGCGGTCGAATTCCTGCTGGCCCAGCACTACGTCCGCGGCCGGCTCATCATGAACGTCGGCGCCAAGGCGAGCATGGCGCACGGCTGGCCGGCGCGGGTGGGGGTGATCCTGGCCTTCGCCATCATGGCGGCCATCGCCCTCGGGGTATTCAACAAGGTGCGTTGGCGCTGGCTGGTGACCGCCGGTTCACTGACCTATCCGCTGTATCTGCTGCACATGTACATCGGATTCACCCTCATCGACCAGTTGCGCCACCGAGTTCCGGCGCTCGTCCTGCTCCCCAGCATCATCGTGTTCATGCTGCTGCTTTCCTACGCCGTGCACCGGCTCGTGGAACGCCCCCTCGGTAAATGGCTGCGGGACGGAATTCAAAAGGGCCTTCAGGAAATGCGGCGGAATTCCAAGAGTCAGGCCGCCTCGGAATCCGCTGCCGCCCCGCCGGGCGCGAAGGCCGAGCCCCGGGCGGTCGCCGAGGACTGCCGGGTGGGAAGTCAACGGCCGCACGGGTAAGGCGTAGGACCGCATTTGACGGCCGGGTAACGGGGCGCAGACACGGCGCTCGACGCCCCGATCGTGCGCCGAGCGGCGACCCCCGCGCGCAGGTGGTCGGAGGGGGCGCACCGCCGGAACCGCAAAGCTCCAAGAAGGCCCCGGAGGGTGTGATCCCCTCCGGGGCCCGCCTTTTAGCGCGCCTTTTCCGGCTGGTTCGACAGCCCGCTGATTGCCAATACGGTGCGTGACCGGGCACCCTGGGCGTCATGTCTTACGTACGACTCGAAGCGTGGATCGGTGGGGAATGGCTGGAGGTGGACGCGATCAGCGTCACCGTGGAGGAATCCGCGCTGACCCTGTCCTTCGAGCGCCAGCGGACCGAGGCCGGTTACCGGAGCATGATGTGGGAGCCGCTGGAACACTTCCTGCGCGAATACCGCGAGGAGCCGATAGTCGTCGTTCCGTTGGGCCGCAGCCTGCCGGTGATGTACTCCCCGGGTGACGCCGGTCCGTTCCGGTTGGCGGAGGTGACGGAGTGAGGGCGAGCTGAGGAGGGCCATGGCCCGGGGGTGCGCCGGGCCATGGTTCACCGCACCGACTCGACCGGTGGGCGCTCGCGCACCGCGCCGTAGGCGAGGAAGTACGCCGGCACCCGGTTCAACCAGCGCGAGGTGGTGAGCCGCTCGGCCACCCGCTGCGCCCGCCGGGGGTCGTTGAACGGGGGCCGGCCCGCGAGGACCGGAGCGATGATCCGGGAGTGCGCGAACCGCTGCAGCGCCTGCGTCAGCGCCGCGGTCGGCCACCGGCGGCGCTGGACGGCCCGGACGTCCCGCAGGCCCACCGTGCCCGCGCGCAGCGGGGCGACGAGGTGCCGGGCGGCGGCGACCGCGTCCTCCACCGCGAGGTTGATGCCGATCCCGAAGACCGGCGACATCGCGTGCGCCGCGTCGCCGATGCACAGCAGCCCCGGGCGGTGCCAGCGCCGCAGCCGGTCCAGGCGCACGTCCAGCAGCTTCACCTCGTCCCAGGAGCCCAGGGTGTGCACCCGGTCGCCGAGCCAGGGGGCGGCGGAGGCGTAGTTCACGGTGAACGACTCCAGGCCGGCGGCGCGGCGGGTGGCGTCCGTCCCCTTGGGGATCAGGGCCGCGCACTGCCAGTAGTCCCCGCGGTCGATCAGGGCGGCCAGCAGCCGGTCGCCGGCGCCGCCCACCAGGCCGTGCGGGTCGCCGTTGCGCCGCGGTAGCCGGAACCACCAGGCGTCCATGGGGCAGTTGAAGGTCCGCAGGCCGAGTTCGGGCAGTGTGTGGGCGAGCGAGCCGCGGCCGTCGCAGGCCACCGTCAGCGTCGCCCGCAGGTCGCCGGTGTCGCCGTCGGCCGTGCGGTAGCGCACCCCCACCACCCGGCCGCGCTCCGTCAGGAACGACGTCGCCTCGGTGCTCATCCGGAGGGAGAACGACGGCTCGCGCCGGGCCTCGTCCACCAGCAGGTCGAGCAGGTCCCACTGCGGCACCATGGCGACGTAGTTGAAACGGCCGCGCAGCGCGGCGATGTTGCCGACCGTCGTCAGCGTGCCGTCCGGGCCGAGCGGAAGTTGGACGGTGGTCACCCGGCGTTGCGGCAGCTGGGCGAACCGTTCGCTCAGCCCCAGCTCGTCCAGGAGCGCCAGGGTGGAGGGGTGCACGGTGTCCCCGCGGAAGTCGCGCAGGAAGTCGCCGTGCTTCTCCAGGACCGTCACCGTCACCCCCGCCCGGGCCAGTAGCAGTGCCAGCACCATCCCGGCGGGTCCGCCGCCCACCACGCAACAGGTCGTCCGCTCCACCACAACCGCTCCCTTCCACGACGCCCCGGGCTTCGCGCGCGGGGGCACCGGCACAGATACCCGGATCGTGGCGGAAGTCAGCCGTGCCGTCCGCCGTCCGCAGGCCGCGGCACTCCGCACAGCGCATGGTCGATCAGGTCGGTGGTGGCCCGGATCTGGCGGGCGGCGGTGTCCGGGTCGCCGGGGCGGCTGTGCAGGGAGACGGTGACGGTGCTCCGGCCGTCGGCGGTGGTGGCGGGCCAGACCAGGTACCCGTAGCCGTCGCCGCTGTGGCCCCAGTAGCCGCCGCCGCAGGTCAACGGGGTCCAGGACAGGCCGAGTCCGTAGCGGCCGCCCTGTGGGGTGCCCGGGTCGGCGGGGACCGCCACCGTCCGGCGCATCTCGGCGAGTTGGGCGGGGGCGAGCAGACGGCCGCTGAGCAGCGCGCGGTAGAACGCGGTGGTGTCGGCCGGCGTGCTGATCAACGAGCCGTCGGCGTCCCCGTCGAAGGGGAGGTAGGCGAGGGTGGTGTCGATCAGCGGGCCGTCGGGCGTGAACTGCTGGTAGTCGGTGGCGTGCGGGCGGGGGAGGGCGGGGTCGTCGCCCGGGGCGAAGGTGTGGGTCAGGCGCAGCGGGCCAAGGATGCGGGTGCGCACCTCGTGTTCCCAGGAGTGGTCGGTGACGGCGTGGATCAGCATGCCGGCGAGGATGTAGTTGGTGTTGGAGTACTGCCAGCGGGTGCCCGGCTTGAAGGACGGCGGGTGGCGCAGGGCGAGGGCGACGCGCTGCGCGGAGGTGTAGGGGGTCCGGCGGTTGCGGTGGTACTCGGCGGCGCTGGGGTGCGGGGCGACGTCGCCGATGTAGTCCGGCAGTCCGCTGGTGTGCTGGAGCAGTTGGCGCACGGTGATCCGGCGCCCGTCGTTGCCGTGGCCGCGCACCAGGCCCGGCAGCCAGCGGTCCACCGTGTCGTCGAGCGACAGCCGTCCCTCGCCGACCAGTTGGAGCACCACGGTGGCCACGAACGTCTTGGTGTTGCTGCCGATCCGGACGTATCCGTTCCGGGGCACGGGGCGTCCGCTGTGGAGGTCTCCGGTGCCGCTGCGGACGGTGCGGGTTCCCCCGGGCGTCTCCAGACGGACGGAGACGCCGGTGACGCCGGTGGCGCGCAGGGCGTCGGCGTCCCGCTGGAGCCGGGTGGGCGCGCTGGCCGTGGCCTGGGTGGGGACCAGCCCCGTCAGGACGGCGGCGGCCAGGAGTGCGGCCGCGGCACGGTGCGGGAGGCGGGGCGGGCGGCCCTTGGGGGTGCTCGTCGTGGGCGTGGACATGGGTTCACCGTAGGAAGCGCCGCGCCCTACGGGCCAGGCCGCTGGCCTCCGTAATCAGGGTGGGGTTCTCCCCACGGAGTGGAGGGTGGCCTTCCGGAACTTCCCTTTGTGCGTGGTGTGTTCGGAGGGAACGCATTGCGTCGAATCTCCCTCTTGTGGGGTGGAGGAGGCAGGAGGCCCCCTCCGTCATACGGGAGGAAAACGATGAAGCAACGAGTCGCGCGGGGGACCCTCGGACGCCGGGGCGGCCGCATCGCCGCCGTGGGCGCCATGGGTGCGGCCGCGGTCGTACTGGCCGTCACCCCGGCGTTCGCCAAGGGCAGCGCCACGCTCAACGTCTCGCCCGGCACCGTCAAGGTGGGCGGCGCCGTGCACGTCACGGGCCAGGGCGACAGCGATGCGCTCCGGTACGGCCAGTTCTGCGCGGAGCAGCGCGCGGGTGCGCACGGCGCCTGGAAGACCGTCAAGTGCGGGAAGATCGTGGCGATCGACGGCTCCGAGGCCAAGGTCGCGGTGACGGTCAAGGCCCAGAAGCGCGGTGACCTCCAGTTCCGCGGCGTGCTCTACGGCGTCGACGGGCCGCGCGGCGGCCACCCGTACGCCGACATGCACACCGACGTCAAGACCGTCCACGTGCGCTGAACGGACGCGATAACTCGCGGGGTTCCACGCTGACCTGACCGCCATCCCGGGGGCGGTCGGCCGCGGGAACCGACCAACGGGCGCCACCCCTGATGCAGGGGTGGCGCCCATTGTCGGATCAGCCGAGCGCGGTGCCGGCGGTCAGCACCCGGTCCGGGCGGATCGGAAGCTGCCGGTGGCGGACGCCGGTCGCGTGCCAGACCGCGTTGGCGAGTGCCGCCGCGGCGCCCACGATGCCGACCTCGCCGATGCCCTTGACGCCGACCGGGTCCTGCTCGTCCGGGTCGTCCACCCAGTCCGCCTCGACGAGCGGGATATCGGCGTTGGCGGCCACGTGGTAGCCGGCGAGGTCGGCGCCGACATGGCTGCCGAAGGCCGCGTCCCGGGCCGCCTCCTCGTGCAGGGCCATGGACAGCCCCCAGATCATGCCGCCGACCAACTGGCTGCGCGCGGTCAGCGGATTGACGATCCGGCCGGCCGCGAAGATCCCCAGCATCCGCCGGACCCGCACCTCGCCGGTGGCGACGTCCACCGCGACCTCGGCGAACTGCGCGCCGAACGCGTGCCGTTCACGGGGCGGCAGCGCGCCCAGGGCCTCGGTGGTGTCCGAGCGCACGGTGATCCCCTGGGGCGGAATGCTGCCGCCCAGGGCCAGTTGGGCGCGCAGGTCGCGGGCGGCGAGCTCGACCGCCCAGGACCAGGAACGGGTGCCGGCCGAGCCACCGGCGATCATCGCCGGGCCGAAGTCGCTGTCTCCGATCCGGACCACCACCCGCTCCGGCGCCACCCCCAACGCGTCCGCGGCGACCAGGGTCAGCGCGGTGCGCGCCCCGGTGCCGACGTCCGCGGCGGTGATCCGCACGGTGAAGGTGCCGTCCGCCTCCGCCGTCACCGCCGCCGTGGACGGGCCGGCCAGGGTGGGGAACGAGGCGGCCGCGGTGCCCGTCCCGAGCAGCCAGCGGCCGTCCCGGCGCACTCCCGGACGCGGATCGCGGTCGGCCCAACCGAACCGGCGGGCACCCTCGTCGAAGCAGGCCAGGAGCCGGCGGCTGCTGAAGGGCAGCCCGGAGATCGGGCCCACCTCCGGCTCGTTGCGGGCGCGCAGCGCGATCGGGTCGACGCCGCACTTCTCGGCGAGCTCGTCCAGCGCGCACTCCAGCGCGAACGAGCCGGGCGCCTCGCCGGGCGCCCGCATCCAGGTCGGGGTCGGCACATCGAGCCGGACCACCCGGCTGACGGTGTGGTGCGCGTCGGCGTCGTACATCGCGCGGGCCACGTCCGCGCTCCGCTCGACGAACTCGTGCACCGTGGAGGTCTGGTTCAACCCCTCGTGGTGCAGGGCGCGCAGCCGCCCGTCGGGGTCGGCGCCGAGCCGGACCCGCTGCGCGGTGGGGCTGCGGTAGCCGACCAGCGAAAACATCTGACGCCGCGTCAGCACGACCCGGACCGGGCGGTGCAGGACCGTCGCGGCCAGCGCCGCCGCCACCTGGTGTGGACGGCACCCCTTCGCGCCGAAGGCGCCGCCGACGTGCTCGGAACGCACCCGCACCGCGGCCGGGTCGAGCGAGAACAGCAGCGCCAACTCCCTGGCCACGAACATGCTGCCCTGGTTGGAGTCGATGACCTCCAGTCGCCCGTTGGCCCAGTGGGCGGTCGCGGCGTGCGGCTCCATCGGGTGGTGGTGCTCCTCCGGAGTGCTGTACTCCGCGTCCAACACGACGGCGGACGCGGCGAACTCGTTCGCCAGGTCCCCCTTCGTCGCCTCGGTGGCGAACCGCGGGTTGCTCTCCGGCAGGTACGTCCCCGGGTGCCCGACGCCGAACGCCACGTCGTGCGGCTCCTCGTCGTACTCGACGACCAGCGACTCGGCGGCCTCCCGGGCCTGTTCGGAGGTCTCGGCGACGACCAGCGCGACCGGCCAGCCGGCGTAGGGCACCCGGTCGTGCTGGAAGACCTGGAGCGCAGGGTCGGGCGTCCCCATCGGACCGTCGTAACCCGACTCCAGGGGCTGGGCGTTGCCGTGGTGCAGGACGGTCAGCACGCCGGGCATCGCCAGGGCGGCGGCGGTGTCGACGGCGCGGATCCGGCCGCGGGCGATGGTGGACACCACCAGCCAGCCGTGCGCGAGCCCGGCGAGGGGCACCTCGCCGGCGTAGCGGGCCGCGCCGGTGACCTTGTCGCGGCCCTCCACGCGGGTGTGCGAGGTGCCGACGGCCGCGCTCGCCGCGGTGCTCGTGGTGGTCGTGACGGTCATCGGGTGGCCTCCTCGGTCGGCCGGCTCTCCTCGGCCAGCTCGGTCAGCACGGCGACGACGAGATTCCGGATCAGCGTCACCTTGTATTCGTTGTCGGACAGCGGTTCGGCGGCGGCCAGTTCGGCGTCGGCCGCGGCGGCGAACGCCTCGGCGGTCGCCGGCCCGCCGAGCAGCGCCCGCTCCGCCGCGCGGGCCCGCCACGGCCGCGACGCGACCGCCCCGAACGCCAGCCGGACGCCGCGGACGGTGCCGTCGTGGACGTCGAGGGCGGCGGCGACCGAGCCGATGGCGAAGGCGAACGACGCCCGCTCGCGCACCTTGCGGTACCGCGAGGCGGCGGCCAGCGGCGCCGGCGGCAGGGTGACGGCGGTGATCAGCGCACCGGGCGGCAGCGCGGTCTCCCGATGCGGGGCGTCCGCCACCGGCAGGTACAGGTCCGTCAGCGCCAACTCGCCCGCCCCGTCGGCCGTTTCGTAGTGCACGACGGCGTCGAAGGCGGCCAGCGCCACGCCCATGTCCGAGGGATGGACGGCCACGCAGTGGGACGTGGCCCCCAGGATGGCGTGGTTGCGGTGCTCGCCGGCGACCGCCGGGCAACCGCTGCCGGGCGCCCGCTTGTTGCAGGGCTTGGTCACGTCGGCGAAGTAGCCGCAGCGGGTGCGCTGGAGGAGGTTGCCGCCCACCGTGGCCATGTTGCGCAACTGCCCCGAGGCGCCGGCCAGGACCGCCTGGGCCAACGCCGGGTAGCGGCGCCGCACTTCGGGGTGGGCGGCCAGGTCGCTGTTGGTGACGGTCGCGCCGATCCGCAGCCCGCCGTCGTCGGTGACCGTGATCCCGTCGAGCGGCAACTCCCGCACGTCGACCAGGAGCGCGGGCCGCTCCACCCCGCTCTTCATCAGGTCGACGAGGTTGGTGCCCCCGCCGAGGTACCGGGCCT
The DNA here is from genome assembly GCF_044769405.1 of Streptomyces sp. NPDC090442. Taxonomy (NCBI): domain Bacteria; kingdom Bacillati; phylum Actinomycetota; class Actinomycetes; order Kitasatosporales; family Streptomycetaceae; genus Streptomyces; species Streptomyces sp. NPDC090442. The sequence continues at coordinate 62,398 of NZ_JBIVXW010000032.1, read as the reverse complement.
CCGGTTCGCCGCCGAGCAGCGCCAGCGCGCCCGCGACGTCGAACGCCCGCCGGTAGTCGAACTCCCTCATGCCGCGCCCTCCACGTCCGTCGCCACCGCGCCCGTCTTGCGGGCCGGGTCCTGCGCCGCCCGGGCGACCGCCCGGACGATCGACACATACGCACCGCAGCGGCACAGGTTGCCGCTCATCCGCTCCCGGATCTCCTCGGCCGTCAGCGGCACCGGGCCGGCCTCCGGGCGGACGTCGGCGGTGACCGCGCTGGGCCAGCCCGCGGCGTGCTCCTCGATCGCGGCCACCGCGGAACAGATCTGCCCCGGCGTGCAGTAGCCGCACTGGAAGCCGTCGAGATCGAGGAACGCCTGCTGTACCGGGTGCAGTTGGTCCCCGTCCGCCAGACCCTCGACGGTGGTGATCTCCCGCCCCTCGGCGGCCACCGCGAGCTGGAGGCAGGAGACCACCCGGCGGCCGTCGAGCAGCACCGTGCAGGCGCCGCACTGCCCCTGGTCGCAGCCCTTCTTGGTGCCGGTCAGGTCGAGCCGCTCGCGCAGCGCGTCGAGCAGGGTGGTGCGGTTGTCGACGGGCAGCGTGTGCTTCTCGCCGTTGATGGTCAAGGTGATGGCACCGGCCGTCGATGGGGCCATGGTCTGCCTTCTTTCGCGTCTCGCGCGGCGAACGGGCGCGGCGCGTCCGGCCGGGGCCGGCGGCCCGCCGCGTTCGGTCAACGGATCGGATCGGCTCCGCCGGGCGGAAACGCTCGACGGAGCCGGGAAGTTGGGGGTTGGGGGAGTGGTGTGGTGCGGTGGGTCGCGGCGTCGAAGGGGCTACGGGGTGGGTTCGGGGGCGCGCTGGAGGGGCGGCACATCGATGGCTGCGGTGGCCTCCGGGCTCCCCGACGGCTCGTCCCCACCGCTCCTCTGCCGTTAGGGTGTGATCCACAAGCGGACAACCGTCCACTGACGTGGAAACCTAACGGACAGGTGTCCGCTTAGCAAGGTGGATTGTCCGTCAGCGGCTGGCCGCCCAACAAGCCCCACCCATCGGTGCCTTACCGCGAGGAGGACGCGTGCCCCGGCCCAAGGACGCGCCCCTGCGCACGGACGCGCAACGCAACCGCGACCGCATCCTGGAAGTCGCCCTGACCGAACTGACCCGCTGCGCCGACGTCCCGCTGAGCGCGATAGCCAAGAAGGCCGGGGTCGGACAGGGCACGTTCTACCGCAACTTCCCCAACCGCGAGGCCCTCGTCCTGGAGGTCTACCGCCACGAGGTCCAACAGGTCTGCGACGCCGCCGCCCACCTCCTGGCCACCCAGCCGCCGGACCGGGCGCTGCGCGCCTGGATGGACCGCCTCGCCCAGTACGCGATGGCCAAGGCCGGCCTGGCCGCCGCCCTGCGCAAGGCCACCACCCCGCACGGCACCTTCGCGGCCGTCGCCCGCGGCCCTCTCATCGCCGCCCTCACCCTCCTCCTGACCGCCAACGAAGCCGCCGGCACGATCCGCCCCGACATCACCCCCGAAGACTTCCTCCTGGCCATCGCGGGCCTCTGGCAACTGGACCCCCACAGCGACTGGCCCACCCGCGCGGGCCGCCTCCTCGACCTGGTGATGGACGGCTTGCGAACGGGGGCTTCGGGCGGGGGGTGAGGGGGTGGGGCGCGCCCGGGACTCCCGGACGTTGCGATCAACGGACGCATGCGCAAGCGGTGCCGTGTGTATGGGCGCCGAAGATCGAACGGCGAGGTGGAGATCAAGGGAGAGCGTTATGCGCCTTCCCTGGTGCGTTGTTCAGGGTATTTTCCATCGGTTTTCCGAAAGGCGACCTCTTCGGCTCCGCCGGGCGGGATGGGGCTGACGTTCTCGTTTCAGTTGCCGAGGCGATCACCGGTCACTGATCACCGTGAGGGTGGTTCCGGATCTCCCGAGCCGCGGAGCAGGCGGCAGCCCAGTCATTCCGCTTTCGTGCTTGGGCCCGCTGAACGTCAAGTGCAGCGCATACTTTGCAACCTGACGTTGGAGTGCCCTCCAACAGCCAGCCGTCTAACGGCAGCTCGACTGGATTCTGTGAATACCTGACAGGGTCGGTCATTGCGGTCCTCCGCTGCTCTGAGGCGTGTCACCTCATCAACGCCCTTTAGAGGGCAGGGAACTTGCACATCGTTTGCACAGAAGTCGTGCGGGTACCCGCCGGGCTTGTGACGATGGCTGACAGGACCTGCGTTCGCGAGGAAGATCAAGCCCATGAGCACTACGGACCTTGCACCCGGCGCCAACCTGGCAGTGCTGCGGAAGGCTCACGGAAAGTCCCAGAGAAGGCTGGCCAAGGACGCCAATGTCTCGCTGTCCCTGCTGAGCAAGATCGAAGTAGGGGACCGGGCACTGACGCCCGCCGTGGCTGCCGCGGTCGGCAAGGCGCTCGGTGTGTCCATGGCTGAGGTGCTGGGGGAGTCTTCGGTAGCGCAAAGGGACGAAGTGCGGCTCTCGGCGCTGCGCTCGGCCTTGAGGGACTACGACCTTCCTGGTAGGCGGGAGGTCAACGAACAGCGGATCAGTGCCGCGCTGGAGGTGGCCGGGCAGCACCGTGACGCGGTGGACGTGACTCAGTTGCTGGGGATGCTCCCGGGGCTTCTCAGGGCCGCGACAACGTACGCACACACCGTCAACACCCTCGATGCGTGGATGGCGCTCTCGGAGACGTACAGCACGGTGTACTGGCTTGCCGCGCGACACCGCTGGATGGACATGGCGGAGCTGGCGGTGACGCGTCAGCGGTGGGCGGTGGAGCAGAAACCCAACCCGCTCGGGGAAGCGCTCGCCGCGCGCGACAGGGCGGGGGCCTACCTGAACTTCGGGGAGATCGAAACCGGACTCGTGATCGTGGATCGTGCGGTGTCGGCTGCACAGACTTCACTGTCCGGAACGGATCGGGATATCGCTGTGGGCATTCTGAATCTTCGCGGAATGACGCTTGCCGGCAGGCTTGAGGACAAGAGGGAGGCGGCACGGGAGGCTGACCGGCACATCCGGTCGGCATGGAACGCGACTACGGCGTTCGGCGCAGAAGTCGACGTGCACGGCCTGACTATCGGGCCGCAAAACACGTTCACCCATGAACTGGCCACTCGCGTTGACTTGGGGAAGCCGCGGGATGCGTTGAGACTGGTGGACGATCTCGACGTGGCGCTGGAAGGTCTGCCGCCCACCCGTGTCGCTCCGACACGGATCAACGTGGCTCGCGCGCAGCTCGACGTGGGTGATCGGGACGGGGCGCTGGAGAACCTGGGAATTGCCTGGGGAGTTGCTCCCCAGATGGCGCGCATTCATCCGATGGGGCGTGAGGTCTTCAGGGTGGTGTCGTCGCTGCACAGGAGGAGTAACGCGAAGTTGTTGAAGCTGTCGCAGCTCTCAGGCATCGAGATCTGATCGACGCGTGAAATTTTCCAGTGGGCGCCGGCCGTTGTCGGCTGGTTCTGCCGCGGAAGTGGAAGTGGAAGTAGAAGTGGGAGTTGCCGAGTGCGAAGTCCAGCGAGAACCTCCGGCCGGAACTCCCCAAAAACCAGGCCGCGTCGCGCCCCCGAGAGTGCGGGGGCGCGACGCGGCGGGTGGGGGGTGATGTGGTCAGAGCTTCAGGAAGGGCTTTTCGCCGGCGATGTTGATGCGGTGCATCAGGCGCTCGTGGGGGAAGTAGTCCGCGACCGCGAGGTGCTGGGTGCAGCGGTTGTCCCAGACGACGAGGTCGCCCTTGGTCCAACGGTGGCGGTAGATCAGCTCGTTGGTCTCGATGTGGCGGCAGAGGAAGGCCAGCAGGGCCCGGCTCTCGGACTCGGTGACGCCGTTGATCCGCGTCACGTACGGGTTGGAGATGTACAGCGCCCGGCGGCCGGTCTCGGGGTGGGTGCGGATCAGCGGGTGCTCGACGGGGTCCTGGTCCGCGAACTGCTGGTCCGGGTCGATGCCCTTCTTGCGCATCGACTTCTGGAGGTTGCCGTAGTCCGGGCCGAACGCCTTGCGCACGTCGTGCGTCGCGGTGAGCTGGAGCAGCAGCTCCTGCATGGGCGTCGACAGCGTCTCGTACGCCAGGTACATGTTGCCGTAGAGGGTGTCGCCACCGACCTTGGGCGTGATCTTGGCGTAGAGGGCGGTGCCGAGCGGGGGCTCGGCCCAGCCGCTGTTGTCGGTGTGCCAGTCGTTCAGGCCCGGCGGCTTCTGCTCGTTGTTGTGGAGCACCATCACCTCGGGGTGCCCCTCAACGGTCATCGGCAGCAGGTGGCTGTGGGTCAGTAACGGCCCGAAGCGCGCGGTGAACGCCTTCTGCTGCTCGACCGTGAAGTCCTGGCCCGGGAAGACCAGCACGTTGTACTGGTGGAAGGCGTCCAGGACCGTCTTCCACGCCTCGGCGGAGATCTCCTGGGAGATGTCGAGACCCTCGACCCGGGCTCCGATGGCGGGGCTTACCGGCTCGATGACGGGGAGGTTGTTTCCCATGGTGGTACTGCTCCTCAAGGTGAAACGGGTGCGATGAGCGACTGACCGGTGGTGGTCAGGGTGTGCAGCAGGACGTCGGGGTCGATCACGCCGCCGCTGACGACGGCCACGGGGTTGCGCCAGCCGAGCGAGGCGGAGTGCTTCAGCGCGGCCGCGTACGCCGCGGCTCCCGCCCCCTCGCAGACGATCTTGTCGGTGAACGCCAGCGAGGCCAGCGCCTCCGCGACCTCCTGCGGCGTCACCGTGAACACCCCGGCCAACTTGTCCTTCAACCGCTCGAATTGAGCGGGGATGACGAAACTGGCGCCGATGCCGTCCACGAAGGAGCGCTCGTACTCCACCTCCGTGGGGCGGCCGGCGCGCAGCGAAGCGGACAGCGGGGCTCCGGTGCTGATCTCCACGGCGTAGACGGGGACTTCCAGGTAGGTCGCCAGGCTGTAGGCGAGGTTCCCACCGCCGTACGGCACCAACACCGCGTCCACGTCCGGGAGGTCTTCCTGGATCTCCATGCCGATCGTGGCGATGCCCAGCGAGACGTACGGGTCGCTCTCGGAGGAGAGGAAGAAGCCGGGCAGGTCGGGGAAGGAGGAGGAGACCATGGTGCGGCGCCAGACCGGGTACGGGACCGCAACGATCCGGGCCCTGGGGTTGTACGCCAGGATCTGCGACCGCTTGGCCTCCGGGATCGAATCCGGCACCACCACCGTGTACGCCAGATCCAGCTCCGACGTCACGTGCGCCAGGCCCTGCGCGAAGTTGCCCGAGCTGCCGGTCACGACGCCGTCGCGGACGATCCGGGCCCACACCTCCGGGCGGTACCGCCGGTACGCGTGCAGTGCGCTGAGCGCACCCCGGGCCTTGAACGAGTTGGTGACCTGAAGGTTCTCGCACTTCAGGTGGATGTCTACCGGGTTCTGCGCCGTCGCCCGCAGCAGCGGGGTACGCCGGATGTGCGGGTCGATGAGTTCGCGCATGCGGCGTACCGAGGCATGCGAAATGTCCTCGGATAACAGGGGTTTCAGCATGTGGCTTTCGCTATCGAGTAGGAAAATTCCTCGGTCATGCCCAGCTTCCGGGCCAGCGAGATGCTCGGCGTCTTGTCCGCGTGGCAGGTGATGACGGAGCGCAGCCCCTGCTCGCAGCCCCAGTGGTTGACCGCGCCGAGGACGACGAACGCCAGGCCCTTGCGGCGGTGGTCGGGGTGGATGTGGGTACCGAGTTCGTTCAGTCCGCCGCCGAGGACGCCGTGCGCGTCCGCCGCCACCCGGCCGTCCTGGATCAGGGCGAAGCCGACCGCATGCCGGATGTACTGGGCGGCGTTGGTGCCGAAAATGCTCCGGGCCATCGGGGATTCGAGGCCGGAGAAGGTGTCCGCGTCGATCCGCACCAGCTCGTAGCCGTCGGGGACGGCCGGGGGCGGGGCGACGTAGCCGTCACGGGGGTGGGTGAAGTGCAGCCGCTGTCCCGTGGTGAAGCCGGCCCGCTCCGCCCAGGCACCGTTGTCGGGTCCCGACGGGTAGACGAGCTGTACCTCGCCGTGCCCGGCGAGCAGCCTCTTGGCTTCAGCGAAGAAGGCGGGGGTCAGGGCCCCGGCGGCAAGACAGAACGGTGCGGTGGTGGCGACCAGACAGGCCACCGGCGCACCGTTGTGGAACTGCGCCCAGGCTCGGCCGGGGATGGCTCCGTCGATGACCGCACGGGCGAAGGCCAGGTTGGGATGGTCGGGGGCGAACAGCGAGACCAGACACGGCAGGTCGGCTGCGGCCACCTCGACCAACTGTGCCCGGTCCATGCCGGGGACCGGCGGGGCAGTGCTCATTGGTTCTCCATCGGGGCTCTCCACGGAGTTCGGAAACAGGGTGGGCCGTACGCACAGAGGTTCGACTGTAGGGCCTGCAAGACCCTACCGAGTGTCCGGTGGCTCAACTTAGGGGGGTAAGGGGGCACATAGGGGGGTGTAGGACCCTAAGGGGGGTCAAACAGTCGGCCAACTCCGCGGCGGGTACGGCTCCGTGAGCGGTCGTGTGGCCGGTGGTTTGCCTTCCGCTTGACTGGGCCGGTACGGGCAACGGTCCCGTCCGGTCCTGGTCCTCAACTCCCAACAATCAGGGGCGCCTCCACAGGCACGAGAGTAAGGGCCGGAGGGCGCGGATTTTCGAACGTAAAGCCAAGCAGTCCGGAAATCCTCCTCCGGAGGCCGGATCCCACCACTACCGACCACCAGGTGCCTTGGGCCCCAAACCCCCCGTCAACTGCGGAAACAACCAAGGGGGAGAGCCAACGCCGCTACCGGGACAGGCGCACGCCAGTCACCAGATCCGGCCGAATCCGCAACGCGTGCGTCATCTTGTGGTCGGTCCACGGGTGTAGCAGTGCCTGGTAGTGCGCGAGGTCCGCGGGATCCGTCACCAGGCGGCAGTAGCCGGTCACCACCACGCTCCAACCGCAGTGCGTGGCCGGGTCGATGGCGTCCGCCTCGTAGGCGACGACCACTCCCTCGTCGCCCTCCTCGTGCCCGGTCAGCGTGGCCAGCGCGGCGCCCTCGTGGGTGCGGATGATGACCTCGCCGTGGTGCAACAGGTGGTTCACCGGGCGGATCGCCGGCAGCGCGTCCTGGGTGAAGACGATCCGGCCCAGGGAGACACTGCCCAACAGCCGCAACGCCTCGGCCCGTTCGAGTTCGGTGCTGTGGCGGGAGGCTTCGCGGTCGGCCCACTCGCCCAACACGGGGTCGAAGGCGGGGCCGGCGGCCTGCCGGGTCGGGAGGTCGTTCACGACGTGCTGCTCCTCGTGCTCTTGACGCGGGTGATGGGCGGCGCTCCCCGGCCAGTAGACGGCACTCGGCGGATGGTTGCCAGGGGCCGTTCGGCCCGTCCCGCGGTGCCCTCCGTGCCCGTCTCCGGGCCGGTGCACCGCACGCGCCGGACGGGTCAGCGGGTCGCCTCGGCGACGGCCGGGTCGTCCGCGGGTGTCGGGACGTCACCGGTGGTCCGAGGCAGCACGTCCGGGAGCGGGTCGTGGCGGATCTGGTCGGCGGGCATGCCGGCCGCGGTGAGCCGGGAGACCGTCGCCCCGACCATGGCCGCCGGGCCGCTGACGAACGCCAGCCGGCCGGACCACTGCGCCTCCCGGGCCACCGCCTCCGCCAGCGGGCCGTACTCGGCCAGCGACCCGCCGGCGTCCGGGGCGGCGTCCTCGTCCAGGACGCGGACCACCCGCAGTTGGCCGTGGCGCGCCGCCAACTGGGCCAGCGCGCCGGCGTCGTACAGCTCGGCCCGGCTGCGGGCGCCGACGAAGAGCTGGACGCTGCCGGCCGGCCGCACCGACAGGCCGCCCGCCCCGCCGCGGCGGCCCGCCCACTCCTCCAGCAGTGCCTTGATCGGGGCCCAGCCGGTGCCGCCGGCCACCATCAACAGGTCGTGCACCCGCTCCTCCGAGGGGAGGGTCATCGTGCCGTGCGCGGGCCCGATCCGCAGCACGTCGCCCACTCCGGTGCGGCTGACCAGCGCCTCGCTGACCCCGCCCGGGCCGGTCTGCCGGACGTGGAACTCCACCTCACCGTCGGGCCCCGGCGCCGACGCCAGGGAGTAGTGCCGCCACGCCTGGGGCATCAACGGGGACGCCACCGCCGCGTACTGACCGGCCCGGTACCGGTACGGCTCGTGCATCCGGACCCGGAGCACCGCCAGGTCCGGGCGGCGCAGCGCGTGGGAGGTCACCGTGCCCTGCCAGCACGGCGGTTCGGCCAGCGCCGCGTCCGCGCCCTCGACCATCGACGCGACCGCGAACCGCAGCATCCGCACCCACGCCTGCTCCACCGCCTCGGCCCAGCGGGGCCCGGCGGCGCGCCGCAGCGCGGCACACAGGGACGCCTCGAACGCCTCGTAGTGCACCGGCCGCACCCCCAGCTTCCGGTGGTCGTGACCGAGCTGCCGGAAGTAGAGGGCCACCTCGCCCGGCCGGTGCAGGTTCTCGATCAGGTACCAGAACGCGCGCGCCAGATGGGCGCGTTGGAACTCCATCGACTCCGGGAAGAGGGACCGCAGATAGGGCCACCGGGCGAACATCTCGTCGTAGAGGTAGGCGATCAGGTCGCCGAACGGGGTGACCAGGTCGAGGTACTGGGTGATCAGCCGCTGATCGGCAGCACCGTTGTACGAGGCGGGAGTTAAGGCCGGCCCGGGTGCAGGGCCCTGGCCGAGGATCCGCTGCCGCAGCCGCTTGGCGTCGTGCCTGGCGAGCAGGGCGTGGTACTCGCCGCCGACGGTACCGGGGGTGGCCGGCCCGGTCGGCAGGTACGCGGCGGAACGCGCGGGCTGGCTGGGCTGCTGCATGGTCTGGACCTCCTGACGGGGGGCGCCAGTATGGCAAGGCAAAGGGGTGCCCAAACGGCCCCGTTCCCCCAGGGCCATTCGGCCCTTGCGCAGGTCAGCGCGGTAGACGACGCTCGTGGTCGGGCCCCTTGCGCCCCGGCGACCGCGAAGAACCACAGAGCGAGAGTGCATGAACCAGCAGCCCGTTCCTCCTGCCACCGACCCCGCCGCCAGCGCACCGGGCGCGCCGCTGCGCGTCTTCATCCTGGACGACCACGAGGTGGTGCGCCGCGGCGTACGGGACCTCCTGGAGGCGGAGGACGACATCGAGGTCGTGGGGGAGGCCGGGGACCCCCGGCAGGCCCTCGCCCGGGTGCCGGCGATCCGGCCGCAGGTGGCGATCCTCGACGTCCGGCTCGGCGGCGACGACGGCGACCACGAAGGGATCGAGGTCTGCCGGGAGTTGCGGGCCCGGATGCCGGAGCTCGCCTGCCTGATGCTGACCTCCTTCGACGACGACGAGGCGCTGTTCGACGCGATCATGGCCGGGGCGGCCGGCTATGTGCTCAAGCAGATCGACGGGACGGCGCTGGTGCGCGCGGTGCGCACGGTCGCGGCCGGGCAGTCGATGCTGGACCCGCGTACCGCGACCCGGGTGATGGACCGGCTGCGCGGCCCGGGCCGGACCGCGGCCGACGAGGAGCCGTCCGAACTCGACCGGCTCTCGCCCCGCGAGCGGGAGGTGTTGGACCTGATCGGCGAGGGTTTGACGAATCGTCAGATCGCTGATCGGCTGTATCTCGCCGAGAAGACGGTCAAGAACCGGGTGTCCGCCATCCTCGGCAAGCTGGGAGTGGGCCGCCGCGTCCAGGCAGCGATGATCGCCGAACGTCTGAAGGAGCCCCGCGGCTGAGACACACCCGGAGCGGCCCCGACACCGACCCCGCCGCCCCGGCCCACCGACCGGCCGACCCGCGCAACGCACCCGCGCGGGTCGGCCTTTTGGCGTGTTCTCGAAAAGTCCCGACTCGGTGCACAACTCGGAGAACCAAGCCAGGAGGGCCCTACCTGACGAGAGCGTAGGAGACCAGCACCACGCCGATCACCACGATGGTGAGATGCGTGCTCCACCCGACGATCCGGGGATGCTGCGACTCGACGAAGACCTCGTGCGGTTTCTTCGGGTCGTAGGAGATCCTCAGGGACTTGTCCACACGGACGCTCGGAGTCTTCGTACGGAGCGTCACCAGTTTCCTCTCGCCGGCGACGGGGACCCTTTCCAAGGTGTGGTCGACCGTGCCGCCAGGGCCTGGGCGGACGTGAATGCAGACGGCGTCGGTCGAGACCCTCCTGCGATAGGCGCGGACATCCGCTACGAGGAACCAGGCGGCGCACGAAAGCCACACCGCGCCACTGGTAAATGTCCGCCAGTGCTCTACGGACACGACCTCGGAGAGGGCGAATTCGACCAGACGGAACTCCTGTCGGGCTGTCAACCAAGCGCCGGCCGGCGGCACTTGAGGCGGTCGAATCAACCGGCTACCACTTCGCCGGCTGGGGCCCGCTCACCTTCGCGGCGCGGGTGGTCCACGACGGAGTGGACGTGACAAGGCAGGCGTGACGTGCGCGCCGGAGTGTCAGTCCGGCAGTGGGGCGTGCCACACGATGCGGGTGCCGCCGCCGTCCGGCGTCTCGATGGTGAGTTGGCCGCCGTGCATCTGGGCCCGGGCCCGCATGTTGGCCAGGCCGCCGGTGTGCGGTGCGGTGCCGACCCCGACCCCGTCGTCGGTCACCGTCAGCGTCACCTCGTCGGAGGTCACCGTCAGGGCCACGTCCAGGCGGTGGGCGCCGGCGTGCCGGGCGGCGTTGCTCAGGGCCTCGGCGGTCACCGCCACCAGGTGCGGGGCCAGTTCGTCGGGGACGGCGGCGTCCACGGGGCCGTCGATCCGTAGCGCCGGGGTGAAGCCGAGGGGGCCGGCCGCGCGTTGGACGGCGTCGGTGAGGTCCCGGCGCAGGCTCCGGGCGTCCTTGCCGTCACCGGTGGTGCGCAGCCCGAAGATCGTGGAGCGGATGATCTTGATGGTGGTGTCCAGGTCGTTGACCGCGCGGCCGACCCGGTCGACCGCCTCCGGCCGGTCGATCAACCGGGTCGCGCTCTGGAGCGTGATGCCGGTGGCGAACAGCCGCTGGATGGCGAGGTCGTGCAGGTCCCGGGCGATCCGGTCGCGGTCGTGCAGGACCGTCAGCTCCTCCGACTCGGCGCGCCGGCGGGCGAGTTCGAGGGCGATCACGGCCTGATCGGCGAAGCCCGATATCAGCCGGACCTCGTCGTCGTCGAACGGGGGCCGGCCGGCCAGCCGGCTCAACCGCAGCGCGCCCCGCCCGGTGTCCACCTGGAGCGGGACCGCGACCGCCGGCCCGTACACCGCACCGGTCTCCGCCCCCGCCCCGTTCACCGCGTCATCGCGGGTCGCCTCCCCGGGCGCCGTGCTCCCGGCGTCCGGGCCAACTCCGGCCTCCGGGCCGTCCGCGGCGTCCGGGACGCCCAACGGGAACGCCCGCGGATCGGAGCGCAGGTCCGCGCTGACCACGGGCCGGTCGCTGCGGACAGCGATGCCGGGCAGCGAACCGCCGACCGGCACCCGCAGCCCGGTGATCCGGCTCGCGCCGGTGCCGCACGCCACCGTCACCGCCAACTGGTCCGCCGACGAGGCCACCGGCAGCAGCACCGCCGCGCAGTCCGCGCCGGCCACCTCCATCGCCCGCTCCGCGATCAGCCGCAGCACCTCGTCCGCCTCCGTACCGGACAGCAGGCTGCGGGTGATCTCGCCCAGCGCCTCCAGCCACCGCTCGCGGCGCCGACTCTCGTGGTACATGCGGGCGTTGTCGATCGCCACGCCCGCCGCGATGGAGAGGGTGGTCACCACCGCCTCGTCCTCCGCGTCGAACGAGCCGCCGCCCCGCTTCTCGGTGAGGTAGAGATTGCCGAAGATCTCGTCGCGGACCCGGACCGGCACCCCGAGGAAGGTCCGCATCGGCGGATGGTTGGCCGGAAAGCCGTAGCTGTGTGGATGGCTCGACAGGTCGGTGAGCCGCAGCGGCTCGGGATTGCGGATCAGCTCCCCGAGGATGCCGTGCCCGCACGGCGTCCGACCGATCAGCGAGATCAGCTCGGCGGGCATCCCCACGGGCAGGAACTGCGACAACTGCCCGTCGCCGACGACGCCCAGCGCACCGTACTCCGCGTCGGTCAGCGCCACCGCCGCCTCGACGATGCCCCGGAGCACCTGCGGGAGTTCCAGCCCCCGCCCCAGGCCCATCACCGCCTCCAGCAGGCTGCGCAACCGGTCCGGCGCGCGGAGCTGTGGCTCCCGCGGCTCACCCGTGGCCGGTGCGTACTGCTGCGTTTCGGACATGACCGTGCTGCTCCCAAAGATCCCGTACGTCTGTGCGGCAGCGTACGTGATCAACGCGGTGGGCCCGACCGGCACCGGTGCCGACCGGCCACTCCGGGCGCCCTCGGACGGGGTCGACCGCCCCGGCGCGAAGGGGCCGGTCGCGGTCCGCCCAGGGACTGTTCGGCCCTAAGGAAGGCGAGCGCCGCCGGCCGAGGATGAGTGATGCCGGGAAGGGCCGGGTCTCCCCCCGTGCCGATGGCTCTTCCCGGCCCTGGCTCCTTCCCGGTCAGATCACGCTTTCTCTAGGTGGAGGACGACAGCACCGTGGATGGTTGGGAACTTCAGGCGACAGCGGCCAGGGATGCCGCGCCCGGCCGGGTCAGCACGGCCCGGCCGCGGCGTCGGCACAAGGCGGTGGAGTGGCTCACCTCCACCGACCACAAGCAGATCGGCACGCTCTATCTCGTCTCGGCGTTCGTCTTCTTCCTCGTCGGCGGCCTGATGGCGCTGCTGATGCGCGCCGAACTGGCCCAGCCGGGCACCCAGATCCTCTCCAACGAGCAGTTCAACCAGGCGTTCACCATGCACGGCTCGGTGATGCTGCTGCTCTTCGCGATGCCGCTGTTCACCGGCTTCGCCAACTGGATCATGCCGCTCCAGATCGGCGCCCCCGACGTGGCGTTCCCGCGGCTGAACATGCTCGCCTTCTGGCTGTTCCTCTTCGGCTCGCTGATCGCCGCCGCCGGCTTCCTCACCCCGCAAGGCGCCGCGGACTTCGGCTGGTTCGCCTACGCCCCGCTCTCCGACGCAGCCCACTCGCCCGGCGTCGGCGCCGACATGTGGATCATGGGCGTGGCGCTCTCCGGCTTCGGCTCCATCCTGGGCGCGGTCAACTTCATCACCACCATCATCTGCATGCGCGCCCCCGGCCTGACGATGTTCCGGATGCCGATCTTCACCTGGAACGTGCTGCTCACCGCGGTGCTGATCCTGATGGTCTTCCCGGTTCTCGCGGCCGCGCTGTTCGCCCTGGAGATGGACCGCAAGTTCGGCTCCCACGTCTTCGACGCGGCCAACGGCGGCGCCCTGTTGTGGCAGCACCTCTTCTGGTTCTTCGGCCACCCCGAGGTCTACGTCCTGGCCCTGCCGTTCTTCGGCATCGTCTCCGAGGTCATCCCGGTCTTCTCCCGCAAGCCGATGTTCGGTTACGTCGGCCTGATCGCCGCGACGATCTCCATCGCCGGCCTCTCGGTGACGGTCTGGGCGCACCACATGTACGTCACCGGCGGCGTGCTGCTCCCCTTCTTCTCCTTCATGACGTTCCTCATCGCCGTCCCCACCGGGGTGAAGTTCTTCAACTGGATCGGCACGATGTGGAAGGGCTCGCTCTCCTTTGAGACCCCGATGCTCTGGGCCACCGGATTCCTGGTCACCTTCGTCTTCGGCGGCCTGACCGGCGTCATCCTGGCCTCCCCGCCGCTGGACTTCCACGTCTCCGACACCTACTTCGTCGTCGCGCACTTCCACTACACGCTCTTCGGCACCGTGGTCTACGCGATGTTCGCCGGATTCCACTTCTGGTGGCCCAAGTTCACCGGCAAGCTCCTCGACGAACGCCTCGGCAAGATCACCTTCTGGACGCTCACGGCGGGCTTCAACCTCACCTTCCTCGTCCAGCACTGGCTTGGTGCCGCGGGCATGCCCCGCCGCTACGCCGACTACCTCGCCGCCGACGGCTTCACCGCCCTCAACACCCTCTCCACCATCGGCTCGTTCCTCCTCGGCCTCTCCTTCCTCCCGTTCTTCTACAACGTCTGGAAGACCGCCAAGTACGGCGAGAAGGTCGACGTGGACGACCCCTGGGGCTACGGCCGCTCCCTGGAGTGGGCCACCTCCTGCCCGCCTCCGCGCCACAACTTCGCCGCCCTGCCCAGGATCCGCAGCGAATCCCCCGCCTTCGACCTCCACCACCCCACCGCGGACGCCCTCGAACCGGCCCGTCCCGCGGCCCACCTCTGAGGAAGGAGCGGCCGTGCTGTCACCCGCCGTCCTCGCCCTCGGGGCCACCAGCCTGAGCGCCGCCGGCTGCGTCTGGTACCTCCCCGCCGCGGCCGACCTGCGCGCCGGCCCCGACCGCCCCGCCTCCCGCCGCCTCTCGGCCGCCGCCTGCCTGACCACCTGGGCGACCATCGCCCTGTGTGCTCCGCTCCTCCTGGCGGCCGTCCCCTGGCGGGTGTTGGGCACCTTCACCGTGGCCGGCGCGGCCACCGCCCTCCTCCTCGCCGCCCTCGCCCGCGCCCGCCGCACCCACGAACAACGCGCCACCCGCCGAGCCTGGGCCACCCTTCGCATACCGGCCCCCACGGCCGGCCCGCCCAGCCAGACCCGGTGCTTCCTCCGGTGGTTCCTGCCGGGATACGTGGTGGCGGGCGGCGCGTTGGCGGCGGTACTGATCGGGGGGATGGTGGGGCGCTGAGGCTTGGGACGGGGACGGGGGAGGGGGTGGAGTTGGGGGCGGGCCAGGCGGGCGTCTGGCCCGCCAACCGCTCCGCCGTCACCGATGGGCTTCCGTATGGTGGCGGCGGATCAGCACATTGCAGTCGCTCGCGGCACTGCCGTCGCTCCGCCGCAGTGCCAGGACGCGCTGTTGTCGCAGCGCACGGCACTGTTCACAGCCGGCCACCGGACTGGGAACGTCCGGCCACGTAGGCGTCGGGAGGTAAGTCACTGCTGCCTGACTCCAGATCGTGAGTGGTTTCCTGGACCGCTCCCGTACTTCTCGACCACTTCCCACCCGCCCTTGAGACAGTGCCGCTGCCGGACCGACCTCCTGGGCACATTTCGGCCAACCTCGGGCAATGCTGACGAATTCAACTACTCCCGCTGCTCTCGCTGTCAGGCGATCGTCGATGCGGAGCCGCGGCCGCCATTTCCCGTTTTGCGCTGTCTGGGATACTTGATCCCATGCCAGGAACCCGACAACGCAACCCCAACCCCAAGCCCACGGCCAAGGCCAAGCCCGTGTGGTCCATGATGCTCGCCGCCTGGATCCTTCCGGTGGGGCTCGATGGTCGGCAGCGGGAGTCCTGGGCCCGGTGGTCGAACTGGCGGATCTTCCTCCTTCTCCTCCTGGGGCCGGTCCTGTTGCTCGGGGCGTTCACTGCGCGGGGTCCCGGGGTGACGTGGTGGGAACGCGGCGCGCTCGCCGCGGCCGGCGCCGTCATCACGCTGGTACTGGTTCGCGTCGTGATTGGCTATCGCCAGCTCAAGGCCACAGCCCGAACCACCGTCTCCGCACCGCCCGAGGCCGACTCCCCGCCGGTCGCACCAGCCATCAACGCCAAGTGATAGGCGGGGCAGGCGGGTTCAAGTACGGCTTTGGGATCCTCGCACGCTACGAGGCCGCCATGACGACGGTCCGAGGGCTCCTCGAATCCCAGGGCGGCATGCGCGTCGCGGGCACGGTGACGCGTGTTGGGCCGCTCTGTGAGGCGTGGAACCTCTGGCAGGTCGAGGACCACGGCCGTCTGGAACGCGCGCTTGGAGCCGTGACGTTCACCGATCCCCAAGCCACGGCTGCCCTGGCCGAGTTCGACACCAGCGCGGAGCACGAGCGGACCCGGTTCCTCGGATCACTCGCCTGCGCAGGAAGCCCAAGGCCCAGTTGCACGGGCACCATCGTGCAAAGGACATCCGTTGGGGAGGACGACCACTCGCCACCCCTCAGTAGCGATGTACCCCACCGCCAGGCCCGTCGGGTGGATCCGGCCAGACGGATCAGGTCAACTCGTCGGCGAGCAGGTCCATGAGGAGTCCGTCCTGCCAGGTGCCCGTCCGGTGGTCGCGTGCGTACGCCCGCATGATGCCGACGGGCTTGAAGCCGACCTTGCCGTAGCTGCGGATCGCCGCAGCGTTGGCGGCAGCGGGATCGATGGTCAGCCGGTGGTGGCCGCGTTCGTGCACCAGCCACCGGGCCAACGTGCGTACGGCATCGGTCCCCAGCCCCTGGCCGTGCTGCCGCGCGGTCAGGAAGATGTCGATGCCGGCACGACGGAACTCGGGGTCGTTCTCCTCGTCGAACTGGATCGCCCCGATCACCTCGTCCTCGAAGACCACGGCGAGCATGCCCCCGAAGTCCTCCGGGGGCGACCACCAGGCGGCGACCTCCGGCTCCCGCACGATCCCGTCGAGGACCCCGTGATCATCGCTCGCCACCGACCGCAGCACGACCTTGTCTCCACGCAACTCCATGCACTTCATTATCCCGGGAGGCGTGGAGCCCCTCAGGGCTCAGCCCGCTGGCATCCATGCTGGCGGCCGGTGGTCTGGCGGGACTACGGCGGTGACGGCGACGGCGACGGCGGCCGCGGTCGAGGTGCCGTGGAGGGCGTGCATGGGGTGTGTCGTCCTTTCCGGTCGTTGGGTGTGCGCGGGCGCACGTACCGACGGGCTTGTGGCGCCCGTTGGTGCGTGCGCGGCGCGCGTCTTCGGTGGTTACTGGTCGGCGGCCAGCCAGAGGTCGGGGCCGAACACCTCGTAGTGGACGGCCTGGGGTGCGACTCCGTGGCGCAGCAGATCGCCGCGGATGGTGCGGAGGAAGGGGAGGGGGCCGCAGAGGTAGGCGGTGAGGTCGTGCGACAGGGGGAGCGTGCCGATGTCCGCACGACCCCTGGAGACCCGGACAGCGGAGATGGGAAGCGGGGCCTGGGCGTCCGGTTCCTCGTACCACAGGTGCAGTGTGGCGTGCGGCAACTCGGTGACCAGGCGGCGCAGTTCGTCGAGGTGCGCGTGGTCGGCCGGGGTGCGGTCGGCGTGGACGACGGTGACGGGGCGGGACGATCCGGTGGCGGCCAGGTGGTGGAGCATGGCGAGCATCGGGGTGCAGCCGACGCCGGCGGAGGCCAGCAGGAGGGGGCCGTCGCCGTCGGCCAGTGTCAGGTCCCCGAACGCGGCGGAGACGGTGAGCACATCGCCGACGCGGGCCCGTTCGTGGAGCCAGGAGGACACCTCGCCGGCCGGGCCGGCGCCCGCCGCGACGCGCTTGACGGAGATCCGCCACTCCGGGCGACCGGGGGCGGAGGAGAGGCTGTACTGCCGGATCTGCCGGGCGCCGTCGGGGAGTTGGACCTGCACGCTGACGTACTGGCCGGGCCGGAACGGGCGCGCCGGGGTGCCGTCGGCAGGGCGCAGGGTGAGGGCGAGCGTGTCGGGGGTCTCGGCGCTCCGCTCGACGATGGTCATCGGCTGCCACACCTCGCCCTCGGCGGCGCCGCATTGCGCGTAGAGACCGGCCTCGACGGCGATCAGCGCGTTGGCCATCAGCCAGTAGACCTCGTCCCAGGCGGCCGCGACCTGCGGGGTGACGGCCTCGCCGAGGACCTCGGCGATCGCCGCGAACAGGTGTTTGTGGACGATCTTGTACTGGTCCGAAGTGATGCCGAGCGAGGCGTGCTTGTGCGCGATCCGGCCGAGGATCGTCTCCGGCAGGGTGCCGGGGTGGTCCACCAGGGTGCGGGCGAAGGCCGCGATCGAGCCGGCCAGGGCCTGCCGTTGGGCGCCGTTGGCCTGGTTGCCGCGATTGAAGAGGTCTCTCAACAGTTCCGGGTGAGCGTCGAACAGCTTCCGGTAGAAGAGGTCGGTGATGTCCTCGATGGCGGCGCCGACGGCGGGCAGGGTGGCGCGTATGACGGGGGTGGACTGCTCGGAGAGCACGGGTACCTCCAGGGGTGAGGACGGCGGTCAGTTAATTCGTAGATCGTTTGCCAATTTAAGGGCGAGGGGTGGGGCGCACTGGGTGCCCTAGGGGGTCGCCGTGGGGGAGTGGTGGTTGGGGTCGGGGTGCGCGGGGCTCAGTCCGGGCGTGGGCTGCTCGGGATGGTGAGGCTGAGCAGTACCGGGCCGGTGGGTGATGCCACCACGTCCGAGACCGTGAGCGGATCGAGCGTGGCGTAGAAGGCTTCCTGTGCCTCGCGGAGCGCCCGGCGTAGTCGGCAGGCTCCGCGCAGCGGGCACGGGGGGTCGCCTTCACAGGCGACGACCTCGTCCTCGCCCTCCAGTTCGCGTACCAACCAGCCGACCGAGGCCCGGTGTCCCAGCGTGGTCAACTCCAGTCCGCCGCCGCGGCCGCGCCGGGCCTCGACCACGCCGAGGTGCTGGAGCCGGCTGATCGCCTTCGCCATGTGGGTGTACGGCACGTCCATCGCCTCGGCCACCTCGCGGGTGGTCAAGGAGTCGCCGGGCTCGGCGACGGCCAGGCGCATCACTGCGCGCAGCGCCAGATCAGTGAACTTCGTCAACCGCACGCCATGAGGCTATCAAATGTGCATGTTAGGTTCGCATTCAGGGGGCGTCCGGGATTGCACCGGGACGATCCGGGTGGGGCTCGCGTTCAAGGGTGCCGCCTCTGTCGTCTGCCCCGCCTGTGTCATCCGTGCCGTACGTGTCGCCTGTGCCACTGTGTGGTAGCTCACCGGCGGGGTGCGTGGGAGAGGGTCGGCGAATGACTGCATGTGCGACCAAATGCGGACAAAGTAAACGAGGGTGCTCGTGGGTGTTCACGGGCGAGAGTGGAGGCGATGGTGACTGTTGATGGCTGACACCCCGCACGCCGACGGCCCCGCCGCCTCGGCCGGCGACCCGGTTCCGCGACTGCTCTGCGACGCCCGGGAACTCGCCGCCGTCGATCCGGCGCCGACCGGGGCGTTGTGGCGGCTGGCGGAGGCCGGTCGTCAGCTCGACGCCAACTTGGTGCGGGTCCCGCCGCAGGGCCGCATCGACACGCACGTCGAACCGGATCTGGACGTGCTCCTCTACGTCGTGGCCGGCGACGGGACCGTGGACACGGACCAGGGTCGGGAGCCGCTCGCCGAGGGCGGGCTGCTGTGGTTGCCGCACGGCTCCCGCCGCAGTCTGACCGCGGGCCGGAACGGGTTGGCGTACCTCACGGTGCACCGCCGCCGCCCCGGCATGCAGATCCGGAGTCACCGGGACTGACGGCGGGCGGTCGCTCGGCCTCAGGGGGTATGCCCGTTCCCGTGGCCCGGACTGCCCTCCTGCTCCTGGCTCCCGTTGGCGGGAGCGCCGCCCATCATGCTGAGCATGCGCCGGCCGCCGGTGCGGAAGAAGCGGACGAGGAGGGCGGCGGCCAGGCCGAGGAAGGCGATGTTCAGCCACGTCGTGTAGTTCCAGGAGACGCCCTCCGCGGGGATCCTCGCTCGGGCCTGGTCCGGGACCAACCCGAGGCCGCCGAAGGCGAGTTCGACGACGTAGCCGGCGACCACCATCGAGAGGAAGAAGGTGCCGAGGAGCAGGAGCGCGGTCCGGGTGCCGTAGTACTTCCGGTAGATGTTGAGGATCGGCAGGATCAGCAGATCGGCGAAGACGAACGCCACCACCCCGCCGAAGCTGATGCCGCCCTTCCACAGCACCACGGCGAGCGGCACGTTGCCGATGGAGCAGACGAACGAGGCCATCGCGACGAGCGGGCCGATGACCGGCCCCCAGAGCTTGGCGGCGAGCGGATGGCCCTCGAAGAAGAACGAGCGCCAGAAGGCGTCGGGCACCCATGCCGCGATCGCGCCGGCGATCAGCAGGCCGATCACCAAGTCCCGCAGGATCGCCGCCCATTCCATGACGAAGACGTGCGCGGTGGCCGTGACGCCCTCGGGGGAGCGCAGCCTGCGCAGGAAGGAGCCCGGACCTCGGACGGACATGTCCATCGCGGCGTGCCCCTCCATCGAGCCGGCCAGTCCGCGCTCGGCCTGCGCCCGGGCCTCGCGCAGCAGCGGCTCGCGCAGGAACAGCCGCAGCAGCACGGCCAGCACCACGATCATCACCGGCCCGCCCACGAACTCGGCGACCGTGAACTGCCACCCCATCAACAGCGCCAGAATGACGCCGAGTTCGACGACGAGGTTGGTGGAGGCGATCTCGAAGGCCATCGCCGCGGTGAAGTTCGCCCCCTTGCGGAAGAGCGAGCGGGCCAGCGCGACCGCGGCGTACGAGCAGGAGGACGAGGCCACGCCCAGTCCGGCGGCGATGGCGAGGGTGCGCGGTCGGTCGTCGCCGAGCAGCGCGACGACGGTGGACTTGCGGACCACCGCCTGGACGACGGCGGACAGGGCGAACCCCAGGATCAGTGCCCAGGTGATCTCCCAGGTCATCGAGCCGGTGAGGGACAGGGCGTGCAGGACGGCGTGCGGGGCGGTGTGCATGTCGGCATCCTTCCCGTGGGGCGGAGGCGGCCGCGGCCTCGGGGAACATCGGTACAGCGGTTGGCGCTGAGAACGATCATGGTTGGTTAGCACACCGGCTGGAGGCTCCGCTGGGGTTCGCGGAAAGATCGCCGGACAGGCGCCGGGGCTGGCTACGGTCCGCTCGTGCCGGTGGAGTTTCTGACTGATGAGCAGGCCGAGGCGTACGGGAAGTTCGCTGAGGAGCCGATCCGCCCCGAGCTGGAGCGTTTCTTCTTCCTGGACGACGTCGACCGCGATCTGATCGCGCGGCGCCGCTTGGCGCACCACCAGCTCGGCTTCGCCCTTCAGATGTGCACGGTGCGCTACATCGGCCGGTTCCTCCCGGACGATCCACTCGATGCGCCGTGCCCGGTGGTCGAGCACCTGGCCGCGCAGCTCGGCATCGAGGACGCGTCGGTGGTGAAGCGGTACACCGAGCGGCCCAAGACGGCGTACGCGCACGCGTGGGAGATCCGGGACGCCTACGAGTACCGCGAGTACGAGGATGCGGAGTGGTCGCGCCGGTTCCGTACCTTCCTGCACGGGCGGGCCTGGACGCACGCCGAGGGGCCGGTGGCGCTGTTCAACCAGGCGGTGGGTTGGCTGCGCCGTCACCGGGTTCTGCTGCCCGGGGTGAGCGTGTTGGCGCGGCAGGTGTCGGAGGCCCGGAAGGTCGCGGAGAAGCGGCTGCACGCGACAGTCGCGGGCGCGGCCCGCCGCGCCGACCCGGCGCTGCCGGGCGAGTTCGTGGCGACGCTGAAGACGCCGGAGGGGGCGCGGTTCTCGGAGCTGGAGCGGCTGCGTCGGCCGCCGACGCGGACGACGGGCACGGGCGTTCGCCCGCGCGCTGGAGCGGGTGGACGAGACCGGCGCGTACCGGTTGGGGCGGCTGCGGCTGTCGCAGATCCCGCCGAACGGATGGCCGCGCTGGCACGCTAGGCGCTGGGGTCGAAGGCGCCGTTGCTGGAGCGGGCGGCGGAGCCGAAGCGCACGGCGATGCTGACCGCGGTGATGCGGCACCTGGAGGCGAAGGCGATCGACGAGGCCCCGGACCTGTTCCAGGTCCTGATGGCCGCCCGGCTGCTGAACACCGCCAAGCACAAGACGGAGAAGGAGCGCCTGTCGACGCTGCCGCAGTGGGAGAAGGCGCTGGGCCGACGGCGAAGGTGTCCATCGAGGTTGAGGACGACGGGCGGGTGAAGCTGAACGTCGACAAGCTCGGCGCGCTCGGCGAGCCCAAGTCGCTGACCTGGCTGCGCCGGCGGGTCGAGAAGATGCTCCCGAAGATCGACCTGCCGGACCTGCTGTTCGAGGTGAATGCCTGGACCGGGTTCCTCAACGCTTTCGTGCACCTCGGGGACGGCACCACCCGGATGAAGGACCTGCCGACCTCCGTGGTCGCGCTGCTGGTCTCCGAGGCGTGCAACATCGGCCTGACCCCGGTGGTGAACCCCGGCTACGAGGCGCTGACCCGGGCCCGGCTCGTGCACGTCGATCAGTACTACCTGCGGGCCGACACCATCGCCGCGGCGAACGCGCGGCTGATCGCCGCCCAGGCCGATAGCTCGATCGTGCAGTTCTGGGGTGAGGGGCTGCTCGCCTCAGGGGTCATCTAGTGCTGTCGGTCAAAGCTGCTGGTGATGAGCTTGTAAGTCAGTAAGGCATGTACGGCAAGTTCGAAGAGGGCTGCGAAGGGTTTGACTGTCAGGGCAAGTTGCAAGGATGTGATCCGGGTCTCGACGCAGCTTCTACGGAGAGGAATGGTGATGGTCATGACAGCCACGCCCATGGTCTGCCCGGCGCTGGGGTACAGGGACGCGAAAGCGGCCATCGACCAGCTCACGACAGCCTTCGGCTTCATTAGAAGCGCGGTGCACGAGGACGAGGACGGCACGGTGGTGCATGCCGAGCTCACCCACGGGAACGGCATGCTCCTGCTCTACACAAAGGGCCTCGGCGGCGCGTTCCGCGAAGCGTTGACGGATGCGGGCCCGGCTGGCGTGTATGTGCTTGTTGAGGACACCGACGCGCACTGCGAACGGGCCCGGCAGGCAGGCGCGGAGATTCTCATGGAGCCGACTGACCAGGACTACGGCTCGCGGCAATACACGGCTCGTGATGTCGAGGGCAACGTGTGGTCGTTCGGCACTTACAGGCCCGGAACGGCGTCAGCCTGAGAGCTCTGGCCGCTAGGGCGCTTCTGACGGATCTCCGCGGCGTCGCGGCGTCTGGCACGCACTCCCCCACGCCTAAAGGGCGGGGGGGGGGGACCCTGCGGCGTTGCCGAAATGTCCCCATAGCTCCGCTATGAAGACATCCCGGCGCCTTGCGATCGCACGCACCAGACGCCGCTCCTTCCTCCACGGAGATCCGTCAGAAGCGCCCTAGGGATCTCGGCCGTCAGCGTCCTTTGCCCGAACTCGTGTCTTACATGCCGAACTTGCCCGAAGAACCCTCGGATATTTGTAAGGCAAGTCCGGGGAAACGTCACTTGCCTTACACGCCTGACGGTCCGCGGGCCCCATAGATAACCGTGGACGGGCTGCGCTTCCAGGTGCCGGTGCGCACCATCAACGCCGCTCCGTCACCGAAGTACTTCGGGTTCAAGCGGGGCATCACCTGGCTCAACGCCGTCAACGACCAGGTCGCGGGCATCGGGCAGATGGTAGTCCCCGGCACCCCGCGCAACTCCCTCCACATCCTGGACGCCCTGCTGAACCTCGACGGCGGGGTCAAGCCGGAGATGGTGGCGACCGACAACGCCTCGTACTCCGACATGGTGTTCGGCCTGTTCAAGATCCTCGACTACAACTTCGGCCCCCGGTTCCGCGACCTGGACGACCAGCGGTTCTGGCGGGCCACGATGCCCGGCGTTGAGACGGGCACGTACGGCGCGGTGGAGGACCTGGCCCGCAACCGGGTCAACCTGAACAAGGTGATCACGCACTGCCCGGACATGCTGAAGGTCGCCGGTTCCCTGGTCACCAACCAGGTCCGCGCCTACGACCTGCTGCGCATGTTCGGCCGCGACGGCCGCCCGACCCCGCTGGGGGCGGCGTTCGCGGAGTACGGGCGGATCGCGAAGACCGAGCACCTGCTGCGTGTGGTCGACCCGGTGGACGATACCTACCGGCGGCAGATGAACCGGCAGCTCACCGTGCAGGAGTCCCGCCACAAGCTCGCCCGCGACGTGTGCCATGGAAAACGCGGCACCATCCACCAGGCGTACCGGGACGGGATGGAGGACCAGTTCGGCGCGCTCGGCCTGGTCCTCAACGCCATCGTGCTCTGGGAGGCCGTCTACATCATCGAGGGCCTGCTGAAGAACACGTCCGAGGTGAAGCCGACCACGGTGCACGCGGATACGCAGGGCCAGTCGTTCCCGGTCTTCACGCTCGCCCACTTGCTGGGCTTCGACCTCATGCCCAGGATCAGGAACTGGAAGGACCTCACCTTCTACCGGCCCACGAAGCGGACCGAGTACGTGCACATCGACGCCCTGTTCGGGGAGCCGGGCCGCAACGTCATCGACTTCGACCTGATCGAGTCCCAGTTCCGGCACCTGATGCGGGTGGCAGTCTCCGTACGGGAGGGCGCCATCTCCTCCGCCCTGCTGCTGCGGCGCCTGCGGGCTGGCTCACGCAAGAACGCGACGTACACCGCCTTCCGCGAGGTCGGCCGCGTCATCCGCACCGTCCAGCTGCTGCGCTACCTCTCGGACGCCCCGCTGCGCCGGCGGGTGAGCGCCGCGACGAACAAGGTCGAGGCGTTCAACGGCTTCTCCCAGCGGATCGGCTTCGGCAACGGCGGCGTCATCACCGACAACGACCCCGTCGAGCAGGAGAAAACCGCGAAATGCAACGCCCTGCTCAGGAACGCGGTGATCTTCCACAACGCCCTGGACACCGCCGAGATCATCCGCCAACTGCTGGAGGAGGGCTGGGAGATCGACCCGGAGGATTTGGCCCGCATCTCTCCGTACCTGACCGAGCACATCCGCCGCTTCGGCGAGTACTCCACGCACGAACTCGGCATCCAGCCGGAGGCGTACGACCCCAAGCTCGACGTCGACTTCACCCAGTTCCGCGAACAGGAACCGGCCGCCTCCGGCTTCGGCGCGGCCGCCTGAGCACCGAAGGACCCACACCATGCCCGCTGAATAGCGCGGACGCTGTGCCCTCACGGGCCGTGGGCGGCCTCGTCCTGTCACCCGCGACCGGCTCACCTACAAGATCACGCGCCGCCGATCTGCTTTACGTCGACGGCGACGTCCTGACCCTTGGGCCCCTTGCCGATGATGAACGAGACGATGTCGCCTTGTTCCATCCCGAAAGGCTTCTCGACCCACTTCCACTGCGTGTAGAGGTCCCTATGCAGCCCGCCTGCCACCTTGTAGGTGATGTAGCCGAACCCCTTGGCCGCATTCCACCAACGGACCTGGCCCAAACGCCTTTGGTGGTCATTGGCGATCTTGCTACTCGCGGGGGCTGCCTGCGCTGTTCCTGGCGTGGCGACGACTGTTACGGCGCCACCACCGGCGATCGCCAGGGCCGTGACCGCGGCGACGAGGCTCCTGCGTACTCGGCTCATTACTGCTTCCTCCACTTGTGTGACGGTCAAGGGCGTACTCGACGTCCTCCCCACGGTCGTGCGGCGGCATCGCCGAAGAGGTAGGCGGCGTAGGGTCTCCCCCTGGCCACTGTTGACCGTATACCCGGGGTGGTAGTTACCATCAAGGGAGCCAACTTCCCTTTGGGAAGTACCCTGTTGAGGGGCGCACCGCCGTCGCCGACCTCCTGCCGGAGCACGTCGCCGACGAAGTCGCTCCGGCCCCGGAGCTGCTCGTCACCCTCGGTATGCCCGGCAAGGTCGCCGACTTCCTCCGCACCACCGAGCTGGACGACGCCGAGCGGGCCGCGCTCGACAACGGCCAGGCCGTACGGCGCGGCACGGGCCACACCCTCCGCGTCACCGCCATGCCCGCGGTCCACCGCCAACTCCTCGACCGCTGCCAGGTCCTCGACGGCGTCGGGGCGATCCCTGTCCAGCGCAAGGCCCGCCGCGAGTACGAGAACCGCGTCAACACGCTCACACCCGGACCATGATCGTTCTCAGCGCCAACCGCTGTACCGATGTTCCCCGAGGCCGGGCCGGTGACGGACACGCGCGGGAGTGGTGGCCGGTGCCCGGCACCGCCGCCGGGCCCGCCCGTCCGCCGATGGAGGAGAATCGGCCGGTGCACATCCTCACGTTTCCCGAAGCGGCCACGCCCGACGGGCTCCGCGCTCAGGTGGCAGACCTCCAGGAGTTGGCCTGGCCGTCGACGGGCACCCCGGCCGTGCCGCCGGGCGCACCGGTCCATGACCCCGCGCTGCGGCCGGTGTCGACGCTGTTGGTGGACGGCGGTACGGTCCTCGCCGCGCTGGACGTCCTGACCAAGGAGATCGTCCACGCCGGTCGCCGCTATGTCGCCGGTGGCCTGAGCACCGTGGTGACGCACCCCGAGGCGCGCGGCCGCGGGCACGGCCGGCGCCTGGTGTCCGCGGCGCGGGAGGCGATGGCCGATCAGGGCCTGGACCTGGGGCTGTTCACCTGCGACCGCCCGCTACGGGCGTTCTACGAGAGCGCCGGCTGGCAGCACCTCGCGGGCGCGGTCCTCGTCGGAGGAACGGCGGGTGCCCCCTTCCCCAGCGACGGGCCCGGGTTCGACAAGGTCACCATGGCCGACTTCTTCTCGTCGCGGGCGCGGCGGCACCGCGCGTCCTTCCGGGACAGCCGGATCGCCCTCCACCCGGGAGACATCGACATGCTCTGGTGAAGCAGGCTCGCGACCGACCACCGTGCTCGGTCGCACCCGGCCCGCGTCAACCGGCCACCGGTCCCCGGCTAGCCCGCCACGCCCGCCAGTACCGTTGTCGCGACCTTGTGGACGGCCGTGGTCTCCGGAGGGCCGGCCTCCCGGTCGGCGAACAGGAGGTGGCCGGCGCCGATCAGGGTGGGCGCCAGGATGTCGACATCGGCGTCCGCCGCGATGCGGCCCAACTCCCGCTCGGCGGACAGGTATCCGGCGAGCATCGCGGTGGCCTCGGCGAGGACGGGGACGCCCGAGGAGCCCGCCTGTCGCAACCGGGCGCGCAGCCCGTCCCGGGAGATCACCAGCCCGACGATCGCCACCGCGACCGTGCCGAACACGGTGGTCAGCGCCTCGGTGAGGTTGTCGGCGACCGTGCCGCTCCCCGCGGAGGCGCGGAGCGCGACGGCCTGGCGGTCGATCCGGCCGATGCGGTCCCGCACGAGGCCGGCGAGGAAGGCGTCGAAATCGTCGAAGTGCCGGTGCAGTACGCCCTTGGCGCAGCCCGCCTCGGTGGTGACCGCGCGGCTGGTCAGGGAGTTCGGCCCGTCCCGGAGCAGTACCCGCTCGGCGGCGTCGAACAACTGCTCCCGCGCACCGCGGAGGGCGATCCCAGTCGGCACCGCGCATCCGTCCCTTCGTCCCGAACCGGCCTCTTCCGCACCGGTGTTGTTCCCGCGCCGGCGTTCCTCCCGTGAGGGAGCCTCCGGGCTGTCTCCCCGCGCCGGCGTCCTGACCGGAGAGAGTAGTGGTGGCCCGTCACGATTATTGACGAGTGGGCATGCGCCCACCATAGTGGGCGCATGCCCACTATGCCGCCTCCGGGGCCTGATCCCCGTCAACGCAGCGACCTGGCCCAGTCGTTCGGCACGGACGCGGAACGCTACGACCGCACCCGCCCTCGATACCCCGACGCCCTGGTGCGGCGCATCGTCGCCGGCCCGGCCGGTCTCGACGTGCTCGACGTCGGCTGCGGTACGGGGATCGCCGCCCGGCAGTTCGAGGCGGCCGGCTGTCGGGTGCTCGGGGTCGAGCCGGACGCGCGGATGGCGGAGGTGGCCCGGCGACTGGGCGGCACGGCGGAGGTGGCGCGGTTCGAGGACTGGGACCCGGCCGGCCGGGAGTTCGACGCGGTGGTCGCCGGCACCGCCTGGCACTGGATCGATCCGGTCGCGGGCGCCGCACAGGCCGCACGGGCGCTGCGCCCCGGCGGCCGGTTGGCGCCGTTCTGGAACGTCTTCCGTTTTCCGCCCGAGATCGGGGCGGCCGTCGCCGCGGCCTGTCAACGGGCGCTGCCCGACGCGCCGTTCGATTTCACGGCGATGGCGACGGGGACGCTCGATGCCTATCAGGGGCAGTTCGCCAGGATCGCCGACGGGATCCGGGCGGCCGGCGGGTTCGGCGAGCCGGAGCAGTGGCGGGTCGACTGGGAGTGGAGTTACACGCGGGACGCATGGCTGGATCAGATGCCCACTCAGGGGCCCTTCACCCGGCTTCCGTCGGAGGCGTTGGAGGAGGCGTTGGCGGGGGTCGGTGCCGCCATCGACGCGGCCGGCGGCGGCTTCACCATGCGGTACGCGACGGTGGCGGTCACGGCGGTGCGTGCCGGGGCCGGCCGGTCTTCGACCGCCGCCTGATCACGTACCTGCGCATGCCTGCACGGCACCTGAATGATCTGTACGCACTGCGGTGAACGACCCGACGCCGTGCCGTGGCTTCTCCTTGGCCGGGGCAGGGGACCGCCCCGGCCGACGCGCGTGGCCGAGGCGGACGTCCGTAGGCGGGGTTCAGCGGCGATGGCGGTCGGCGCACCAGTGAGGCGCGGCGCCGATGGGGCGGATGTAGCGGGCCGAGGCCCAGGCGAAACGGCCCTCGCGGAGCTTGTACCAGCGCGAATTGCCGTGCACGTTCTGGCCGTTCACCTTGCAGACGAGGGTGACGACCTCGCCGTGGCGGAGCGAACCCACCGCCCGGTACTCGGTGCCGGGTCCGGTCCGGACCGTCAGCTCGTGCCTGGCGACGACGCGGCCCTGGTACAGGCCGTGGGCGGTGGCCGCGGGGGTCGAGGCCGGGCTCGCGGCCACCGCCGCGCCACTGCCGAGGACACCGCAGAGAAGCCCCGCGCTCGCCAAGACGGCGGCGCCCCTGCGGAACGTGGATAGGTGTGTCATGGCCATCCTCCTGGTCGAGGTCCGTCCGGCGATCCGGACGAGTCGGTCCGCTGCCAGGCTGCCCGCGCCGGTGCCCGAGTGGCTCGTCGGTTGGCTGAAATTCATCATGACGGGAACGCGTCGAAAGTCTGCGCGGTATTTGCCAGTTGGCGGCCCGGGCGCCGCCGATCCGCCGGGGAGGTGCCGACGAGCGCCGTGTGCGAGCGACGGGAACCGGCGCTCGCGCCGCACTGCCGCCGAGTCGGACCCCGGGCCTCATGGGCCGCAATGACTACGGCGCACAACTGTTCATCATATGAATAATCCGGATAATGACGTCACAGGGGTGTAGGTGGGACATCCTCATCTGCGGGGCGGATGGGTCCCCGCGCCCCTGTGCCGCTGCTTGCGGGCGGGGACGGTGCTCGGCGCCGGAGGACGCACATGCTGATGGTCACGGACCTGCTCGCGGACTGCCTCCACGGTGAGGCGGCCCAGCAGCTCGCCGGGCTTCCGCTCGACGTGGACGCGGCCCAACTCCCGTGGGCCCGAAGGGCGTTCCTCGCTGGCGGCCTGGCCGCAGCGCGGGACCGGTCGACCGCGGCCTCCTGGGTGCAGTTCAACCTCGCGCCGGAAGCGGATCACCGGCCCCCGGTGTACGACTGGCTGAACACGGTGGCCCGCGAGCTGCTCGCCGCCGGCCGGGCGCACAACTTCTTCTTCATGCACAAGGAGCCCGGCCTGCGGGTCCGGTTCGAGGCGCCGGATGGTGAAGTCGCCGCGCTACGCGTGGAGTTGGCACGGCGGATTGCCGAACGGGGCGGATGGCGACTGCCCCCGCTGGGCGTGGTGTACGAGCCCGAGCAGTACCTCTTCGGTGGGCATGCGTCGATGGGGCATGTGCACCGCCTGTTCACCGTGGACTCGTTGGCCTGGCTGGACCACCATGCCCGCCGTCCCGGCCCGCGGGGGGAGGCCGCGGCCTGGCGGGTGTCGCTGCTGCTATTGCGGGAGGTGTTCTCGGGGCTCGGAGTGGTGGGTTGGGAGCATCGAGGCGTGTGGGAGGCGGTGCGCGAGGACACCGGGCGCCGGCTCCCCGACGGCGCCCATGGCGAGGAAGTCGGGGGCGGGGCACGGGCGGGGTGGCGGCGCGCCGCCGAGGGGATCCGGCTGTTCTGGGAGCGGTCCGGGGAGGAGATGCTCGCGTCGTTCCCGGACGAGGAACGGGAGTTGCTTGCCGAGCGGGCGGCGGCCACGGGCGAGGCGGCACGGCGGTGGCGGACCGGCTATTTCGAGTCGGGCGCCGCCACCACCGGCCCGCGGCGCGCCGCCGCCTTCGCCGTGATCTTCCACTGGAACCGCGCGCGGATGTCGTACGCCCGGCAGTGCCTGCTGGCCGAGGCGCTCGCCGGGGACGAGGTGACGCGATGATCCGCCGGCCGCCGGACGCCGTGGGAGACCGGCCCCTGGTAGGCGACGCGCCCCCCGCCGAAACCCTGGGTGGGACCGCGCTGTTGCGGCTCGCCGGGCTGCCGGGAGAGATGTGGGCCTCGGCCGGCAACGCCCCGCTGTTCGCGCACGCCGCGGACCTGGCGGACGAGGGCGAGCGCCAGGCGG
The DNA here is from genome assembly GCF_044769405.1 of Streptomyces sp. NPDC090442. Lineage (NCBI taxonomy): Bacteria > Bacillati > Actinomycetota > Actinomycetes > Kitasatosporales > Streptomycetaceae > Streptomyces > Streptomyces sp. NPDC090442. Next base: position 32,351 of record NZ_JBIVXW010000032.1, on the reverse strand, counting down.
CCCGGGCCGGGGCGTTGGGGGAACGGCTCGGCGCGGCCGTCGTCCCGGCCCCGGAGCTGCCCGCCGCCGCCCGCGGGGCGGTGCTCGCGCTCCGCCGCCGACTGCATGCTGGCTTCGCCCCGGGGTCCGCCGACGACGCCGTACTGGCGACGGTGGCCGCCGTCGCTCCACAACTCGCCTGTGAACTCGTCGAGTTGGGTGAGGCGGCGAAGCGGCTGGGGGTCGCCCGGGACCGGCTCGTCGCGGGGGTGGCCGCCGAGCGCGAACGGGTCGGCCGGTTGGCGCTCGACCTGCTGCACGTCGATCCCGTGCTGCGGAACCACCTCGCCGCCACCGCGCCCCGGATCGCCGCGGACTTCGAGCGGCGCGCCGCGGCGGGCGAACCCTGGCACGGCAAACGGCTGCGCAAGTACAGCGGTTATGTGTGGCGGGTGGTCGCCCGGGCGGCCGCCAAGACCACTCCGCGGGGCTGGCTGGGGCAGTTGGCCGCCGTGCCGGCCGGGGCTCCGGGCGGTCCGGCTGCCGGGTGGGGCGACTCCCGGCCGGGCGCGCCCGGCGCCCCAACCTCCGGCGCCGCCACCCTCGTTGGCCCGTTCCTCGAACCGTCCGTGCGGGCCGGCGCGTTCGCCACCACCGCCATGGAGAACGTCCATCTGCTGTGGGAGCGGCTACGGACCGCCGAACCGGTCGCCCTCGGCCCCGCCACGCACCTCGCGTTGACGCCGCTGCACTCCCCGATGCCCACCGGCCTGTTGCGCTGCGCGGTCGTCGACACCGGCCCGCACTGCACGCGCCTGCGCCGGGTCGAACTGCGCCGCACGCCGGTCCTCGACCTGGTCCTGGCGGCGCTGGCGGCCGGCCCGCGCCCGCTCGCCGAGATCGAGGCGCTGCTGACCGTGCGGTTGCGTCCCGCGGCGGACGGCGCGCAGGGCGACGCCCACCGACGGGCCGTCGCCGCGCTCCGCGGACTCCTCGCCCATCTCCTCCAGTTGGGCGTCCTCCAGCGCTGCGCCGCTCCCCGATTGCGGCACCCGGCCTGGACCCCGGCCGCGCTCCTCCGCACCGCCGACGACGATCCCAGAACCCCGGCGAACGGTAACCGCCGCCACCCCGCGCACCCGCCCTACCAAGGCGCACAAGACGCCCAAGTCGGCCAAGAAGCCACCTGGTTCGTCGACTCCTACCGTGCCGTGGACACCGCCCTCGACCCGGTAGCCCTCGCCCGCATCACCCGCGGCCTGCGGTTCGCCACCCGCCTGTCCGCGCTCCGTTCCGCCGACCGCCCCCAGGCAGAGGCGGCCGACCCCAACTGGCAGCCGCCCGCCGAGGCGTTGGGCGTCGGCCCCACCCCGCGATCGGTCGCCGACCTGCTGACCGCGACCTCCGACGACCCCGCGGAACCGACCGAGCCCACGGGAGACCCGGCTACCGGCCACGCCACCCGCCGCCGTTACACGGGCTGGCACCCCGCCCAGAGCGCCGACTCCGGATACGCCCGCCTGCTCGCCCATCTCGCCGCCCGCCTCGACGAGGAGCGGATCGACCTGGACGACGCGTTGCTGGACGCGTGGGACGCCCCGGCCGCCGAACCGCCGCTGCTCGCGGACTGGCCGGCGGACTGTCTGGTGCGCCCGCTGACCACGGCCGGGCCGGTCGCCGTCCTGGAATCGGTCTCCCCGGCCGGGGTGCTCGACGCCCGGTTCGCCGAGGCACTGCACGGCCTGCACGCCGCCCGGAACGGGTCCCCGGATCCCGTCACCCACGGCGGCTACCCCAACCCGGCCGCCTACCGCGCCTTCCTCACCACCGTCGAACGGGCCGCGGGCGTCCGCTTCGTCGAAGTGTTGGTGCCTCCGTTGGCCGCCCGAGCCGCCAACGCCGTACGCCGCCCCGTACTGACGAACTGGTGCACCGGAGACCCGAACCTCGCGATGTACTACGGGAGTTGTGGGGGAGCGGGGGTGGTCGGCGGGCCCGGCGGCGTCCCTCCCGTCCGGCACCTCCCGCTCGACCGCATCACCCTCCGCTCCGAGGGCGGCGGGTTCGTCGCCGAGGCGGGCGGGGTGCGGATCCTCCCCGTGCACCATGCGACCCGGACCCCCGCCCCGCCCTACGACCGGCTCACCCGGCTGCTGATGACGGCCACGCACCCGGCCGCCCGGCACATGGTCCAACTTGGCGGCCTGATCGGTGCGTTCCCTGCGGCCGGGCGGGTGCCCCGATTGTCGGTCGGCGGGGATCTGGTGGTCAGTCCGGCCCAATGGCGGGTACGGGGCGGCGAGTTCTGGCCGACGGACGCGCCGGAGGCGGACAAGGTGACCGCGTTGGCCGCGCTCCGCCGCGCGCGCCGGCTGCCCCGCTTCTGCTTCGCCCGCACGACACCCGCCGGCAAGCCCGTACCGGTGGACCTGGCGGCGCTGCCGGCCCTGCGGACGTTGGAACGGCTGCGGGCCGCGGCTCCGGACGGCGCGCTGATCGTCGAGGAGGCCCTGCCGGAGCCCGGTCGCTCGCCGGTCCGCGACGCCGTGCACCACGGCGCGCCGGTCGCCGCGCAACTGCACCTCAGGGTGCCGTACGACGCCCGTCCCGAGGAGTTGGCGGCCCGCGCCGCCGCGCCGCTGCGCGACTGGCTGGCCGCGCCATCGCCTCGTTCGAGGCCACAGACGTCCCCGGACGCCCGCTCGGGCGGGCAGTCACCGGGGCGGAACGGAACGCCGAGTCAAGGAGGACAACCATGCCCACGACCATCGAACTGACCGACCTGGACGACCTCATCGGTGACCTGGACGCCCGGATCACCGAGTCCGAACTGCCCAGCGCCCAGGGCCTCACGCTGCTGTGCTCGGACGCCGACTGTGGGTCGGGCTACTGCTCCTGGCACTACTGCTCCGGGTGGGGCTGCTGACGAGGCGCACCCCCAGTGACGGGACGGCGACGCTGCACCGATCTCCCGTCAACAGGGCCATGCCACAGACTGGTTGATCGAGTCGCCCGGTGGTGGATCCACCGGGCGACTCTCCCTCCGGAGGGTGCCAGACACCATGCACAACCACCCCATCGCGGGCTCCGCCACCGCGTCGCAGGACGCGTCCGCCGGCCGCCCGACGCCCCCGACCAGACCGATCGGCTCGACCCGCCCGGCCCGGCCCTTCGGGCCGGAGGCGGGTTGGCGGACGCACGCGCTGCAGGACGCGGTGTGGCTGCTCGACCGGTGGTCCGAACGGACGGCCGCCGGCCAGGCACCGCCCTCCGGAAGCGACCATCCGTCGGACCCGGGAGTCCCGGTCCTCGCCCATCTGCTGGCCGGCACCACCGAGGTTCCCGCCGCGACGGCCGTGGCCGCCCGCGCCACCGTGCTGTGGGCCCGCGGGGCCGGGCGCGGGATGAGTCATCCGGGGCTCTACGACGGTGGACTGGCCGGCACCCTGGTCGGACTGCGCCAGGCAGCCACCCTCCACCCCGCGCTGCATCCGGTCGCCGACCGCCTGGCCGGCCGACTCCTCGAACGGGCCTCGACCGAGGCGGCGCGCGCCAACCACGGCGCGGTCACCTTCCGCGACTACGACCTCATCCTCGGCCCCGCCGGCACGCTGCTCGCCATGAGCGCCGCGGCCCCCGGCCGGCCCGACCACCCCGACGGCGCCGGCCCGCACCACCCCCAGGCACTGGCCCGCCTGGGCCGGTGCCTGGCCGCCCTGTGCGCCACCGCGGAACTCGACGGCCTGCGCACGCACTACCCCGGGCACCCCCAACTGGGTTGGCTGCACGGCCGAATCAACACCGGTATGGGACACGGCGCCGCCGGCGTGCTGACCGCCCTCACCGCGGCCGTCCGCCAGGCGGGCCGGGCAGACCCGTCAGGTGCCGAGGGACCGGAGGACGCATCGAGAGGCGCGCCGGAAGACCTGCCGGAACTGGTCGCGGCGCTGCGGCGGGTGAGCCGTTGGCTGCGGCGACAGGCGTTCGTCGATGCGCGGGGCGTCCGTTCCTGGGACGGTGCGGGCCTGGACGCCGTCCCGCCCGGCGGGGCCCGCCGCAGACAGGCGTGGTGTTACGGCACCCCCGGCGTGGCCTGGGCGCTGTGGGACGCCGCGGACGCCTGCGGCGACCAGGACGACCGGGAGTTCGCCGCCGCGGCCTTCGACAGTCTCGTCGCCGGCTACGACGAGGAGTTCCACCTCTTCGGTGACCACCTCGGCGACCGCCTGGGCCTGTGCCATGGCGCCGCCGGGGTCCTGGCGGTCGCCGACGCGCTGCACCGCCACGCCCAACTCCCCTCCGCCACCGCGCTGCGCGCGCGACTGCTGGTGCACCTGGACCGGCGGCGGTTGCAGACCCGGGCGCTCGGCGAGGAGCGCACGGCCCTGCTCGGCGGCGCCTGCGGCACCCTGAGCGTGGTCCTCACCGCGACTGCGACCGGCACCAACGGCCGTGGCTGGCTCCCGTGCCTCGGCCTGCGCTGACCGCGCCCTGCGGAACCGCGCGGCCCGCGAGCCGCACCGTTCACCCGACCGTAACCGCACAAGTAAGTGGGCGTTAACCCGACCATGAGTGATGTGAATGACCGCCTTCTGAGCCTCGTCGACGGTGTGGTGGATCTGGACGAGGAACGGCTTCCGCTGCTGACCGTGCGGGAGGCCCGGGCCGCGATCGAGCTGTTGCGCCTGTTGGCCGCGGGAAACGGCGAAGGAGCGCACGCCGCACGGCACTTGGCGCGCAATCTGGTGCGCCGGCTGCCGACCGAGACGGTCTGGGGCGCCCCGTCGCATGAGCTGGCGGAGTAGGGGCCGGACCAGAAGTGTCCGCCCCATAGGTGCCGGCGCACGTGCGTGTCGTACTCCTTGCGCAGAAGCCGGGCGGAGACGCCCTTGAGGGAGTTGACCAGCTTGGAGAGTTGGACCTTCGGCGGGTTGCGCGAGCAGGTGGACGTGAAGGTCTTCGCCGTTGAACTGTTTCCACTCGGCCTCGGAGTCCTCGCACACTTCCCGCATGGTCTCTTCGTAGCGTGTCAGCGTGGCGTCCGTCATGGCCTTTCGCCGGTGCTTTGTGGCGAAGAGCACGTGAACGTGCAGGTTGTAGACGACGTGGTGCCCGGTGCGTATACCGAGATTTGGTTTCCAGCGTGGTGACGTGAACCACGTATGTATGGTGATCGTTGTGCGGCTCAGATACGGGTTCCGTCTGTCCCCGAGCGTCGGTCAGCGTGCCGTGCTGGCAAGGGCGTTCGGGTGCGCTCGGGTGGTCTTCAACGACGCGCTTCGCGTCCGTGCGGACGCCCGCGCCGCCGGGCTGCCGTTCGCCCCCACCACGGTGACCGTGATCAAGGACTCGGCCAGTCGTCACTTCGCGTCGTTCGTGGTCGAGACCGGCCCGGAAGAAGTCCTGCCGCCCCTCACACCGCAGGTCGGTATAGACCCTGGGCCGGGGCACTTCGCCGTCCTGTCCGAAGGCCGGAAGATCGACAACCCGCGCTTCCTACGCCGGGCCGAGAAGTAGCTCAAGAAGGCTCAGCGCGCCCTCTTTCGCAAGGAGAAAGGCAGCGCCAACCGGAACAAGGCCCGGCTTCGCGTCGCCCGCGCTCACGCACGGGTGGCCGATGCACGGCGCGAGTTTCACCACCAGCTCTCCATCGAACTGATCCGCGAAAACCAAGCCATCGCGGTGGCAGACCTGGCGGTCAAAGGACTCGCCCGCACACGCCTGGCCAAGTCCGTGCACGACGCCGGATGGCCGCAGTTCGTGACCATGCTCGCATACAAGGCCAGCCGGTACGGGCGCACCTTCGTGCGCATCGGGCGATTCGAGCCGACCTCTCGGGTCTGCTCGGCCTGCGGCGTCAAGGACGGCCCCAAGCCCTCGCACATCCGCGAATGGACGTGCCAGGAGTGCGGGACCGTCCTGGACCGAGACATCAACGCGGCGATTAACGTTGCCAAGGCGGCCGGACTGGCCGTGACAGCCCGTGGAGCGCAGGTAAGAACGGTCTGCGTACCGGCACAGCGCGATGAAGCAGGAACCCACCCGAAGCCGCACCCGACAACGGCGCGGCAGGCGGGAATCGCCCTCCTTGAGGTGGGCGACGACGTCAACGCACCTGCCTGGCGGCCTTCGCGGACGGGCCATACCACGTGGCCATGTCCATCGGTGAGTTGGACCCCGCCGCGTTTTGGGGCCCATACCGCCGTCGTTCGACGTCCGTGCGCGGTTCCCGCAGCCTGCGGTGCTCCGGCGGGCCACCGCCTTCGTCTCGCACACCGGCATGAACTCCACGATGGAGGCGCTGTATTACGGCGTCGGCCTGATCGCCGTGCCGCAGATGCCGGAACAGGCGGCCAACGCCGGGCGGGTGGTGGAACTCGGCCTCGGCGAGCGGCTCGACGCGCGCACGGTGACGGCCGAGTCGCTGCGCGCCGCGGTCGCCCGGGTCGCCACCGACCCCGCGGTCCGCGAGAACCTCGCCCGGATGCGCAAGGTCGTGCGGGAGAGCGGCGGCGCGGCGCGCGGCGCGGACGTGGTCGAGGAGTACCTGCGCCGAGCGGATACGTAGGGGCGTGGTGGCGCCGCCCGGTGCCGCCGGCGTCGAACGGTGAGTCGGCCCGCCCCGTTCCCGGGGCGGGCCGGTCGGCTCAGGGCGTGGGGGTGGCGGACCCCGGGTCGGGTTCGGGCTCGGAGTCGCTGAGCATGCCGGTGCGGAGCGTGCTCAGGGTGCTCTTGAGCAGCCGCGAGACGTGCATCTGGGACACGCCCAGTTCCGCTCCTATCTCGGACTGGGTCATCTCCCGGCCGAAGCGGAGCTCTATGATCCGGCGCTCCCGGGGCGCCAGTTGACGCAACAGCGGCGCGAGGGTGTGCAGGTCCTCGACGGTCGCCAGGGCCGGGTCGTCGTCGCCGACGACATCGGCGAGGGTGCGGCGCGGGCCGAGCGAGTCCGGGTTGGTCGGGGTGTCCAGGGAGTCCGCGGCGTAGCCGTTGGCGGCGACCAGGCCCTCGATCACCTCCTCCTCCGGGAGGTGGAGGTGGGTCGCGAGCTCGTCCACGGACGGGTCGCGGTCCAGCCTGGCGTGCAACTGCTCCTTGGCCTTGGCGAGTTCGGTGCGCAGCTCCTGCAACCGGCGGGGGACGTGCACCGCCCAGCCGGTGTCCCGGAAGAAGCGCTTCATCTCGCCGAGGATGTACGGGACGGCGAAGGTGGAGAACTCCACTTCCCTGGCGAGGTCGAAGCGGTCGATCGCCTTGATCAGGCCGATGGTGCCGACCTGGACGATGTCCTGCATGTCGTCGCCGCGGTGGCGGTAGCGGCGGGCGACGTAGCGCACCATCGACATGTTCATCTCGATCAGGGTGTTGCGCGCGTACTGGTAGGCGCGGGTGCCCTCTTCGAGTTCCTGGAGCCGGGCGAAGAACAGCTTGGAGAGCTCGCGGGCGTCCCGGGGCGCTATGGCGGTGGGGCGGCGTATCTCCGGTAGGCCGCCGAGCTCCGCAGTGTCTACCGAAAGCGGCCTGCTGCTGATCACGACGGACATCACGCCTCCCTCCGGGCCCGACCCCCGCGGGCACCTGAGCCGCCGTCTACCCGAAGTGGACCCGAGCATGCACGGAGGGTGGCGAATTCCGTCGGGATCGGGGGGTCAGAACCGGCCAATGAGTGGCGGCTGTGGCCGGGACCGCTGCGGTCGGCGCGCTACGGTCGGCGTCGGGGCCGTAATCGGCGTCACATCAGTCGCAGCGCCACGTGGATGCCCTTGCCGGCCGCGGTGGTGGTGATGGCGACGGAGGTGGCGAGCCGGTGGACGAGGGACCAGCCGTAGCCGCCGACCCGGCCGTCGCGGGCGTCGACCGGGGCGCTGGGGCGCAGCGGGCTGGCGTCCTCGACGGTCACTTCGAGGCGTCCGCCCGTGATGCGGGCGGTGAAGCCGGTGACCCCGCCCGCGTGCCGCAGGGCGTTGGTGACCAACTCCGAAGTGATCAGCAGGGCGTCGGCCACCACGATCTCGTCGACGCTCTGGTGGCAGGCGCGCAGAAGTGCGTCGACGAGGTCACGTGCCTCTGCCGACGTGGCGGGGAGTTCCGCTGTGCAAGCCACCGTTCACCTCCCTGGCGGTGCGGATCCGACCTTGGGGAGCGTGTACCCGCGGTGGCGCGAAACGTGCATCCCCGATCCACTTTGCCACACGGGCAGGGGCGCCGAACCGCTGGCCGCCCTATGCCCGGGGCATGGGAGGCGCCTCGGCGGCCGGTGTCCGCGCGGGGCGTCGCGCCAGGTCGAGGGCGATGTCCTCGATCAGGTCCTCCTGGCCGCCGACCAGGCCGCGGGCGCCGGCCTCGACCAGCAGGCTGCGGGTGTCCAGACCGTGCCGGCGGGCGGCGTCCTCGGCGTGCCGGAGGAAGCTGGAGTAGACCCCGGCGTAGCCGAGGGAGAGGGTTTCCCGGTCGACGCGCACGGGCCGGTCCTGGAGGGGGCGGACGAGGTCGTCGGCGGCGTCCATCAGTCGGAAGGCGTCGCAGCCGTGCCGCCAGCCCATGAGGTCGGCGACGGCGATGAACGCCTCCAGGGGGCAGTTGCCGGCGCCCGCGCCCATGCCGGCGAGGGAGGCGTCGACGCGGCGGACGCCGTGCTCGACGGCGACCACGGAGTTGGCGACGCCGAGGGCGAGGTTGTGGTGGGCGTGGATGCCGATCTCGGTGTCGGCGTCCAGGACGTCGCGGTAGGCGCGGACGCGGTCGCGGACGCCGTCCATGGTGAGTCGGCCGCCGGAGTCGGTGACGTAGACGCAGTGGGCGCCGTAGGACTCCATCAGCTTGGCCTGGGTGGCGAGGGTCGCGGGGTCGGCGAGGTGCGCCATCATCAGGAATCCGGCCACGTCCATGCCCAGTTCGCGGGCGGTGGCGATGTGTTGGGCGGCGATGTCGGCCTCGGTGCAGTGGGTGGCGACGCGGACGGAGCGGACGCCGAGGGCGTGTGCGCGGCGGAGTTCGGCGAGGGTGCCGATGCCGGGCAGGAGGAGGGTGGTGAGGGTGGCGCGCCGGACGACGTCGGCGGCGGCGGCGATCCACTCCTCGTCGGGGTGCGCGCCGGGGCCGTAGTTGATGCTGGAGCCGGCCAGGCCGTCGCCGTGGGCGACCTCGATGGCGTCGACGCCGGCGGCGTCCAGCGCGGCGGCGATGGCGCGGACCTGGTCGGTGCCGTACCGGTGCCGGATGGCGTGCATCCCGTCCCGGAGGGTGACGTCCTGGACGTAGAGGGCGTGGGTCATCGGGTGGCCAGCCTTTCCGCGACCCGCAGCGCTGCGGAGGTCATGATGTCCAGGTTGCCGGCGTAGGCGGGCAAGTAGTGGGCGGCGCCCTCGACTTCGAGGAAGGTGGAGACGAGTTGCCCGGTGCCGCCGGCGAGGGTGGTGAGCGGGTCCTCCGGGCCGATCGGGCGGATCTGGACGCGTTGTTTGAGGCGGTATCCGGGGACGTAGGCGGCGACCTCGGCGGCCATGGCGTCGATGGACTCGGTGAGGGCGGCGGGGTCGGCCCGGTCGTCGACGACGCAGTGGACGGTGTCGCGCATCACCGGTGGCGGGTCGGCGGGGTTGAGGACGATGACGGCCTTGCCGCGGGCCGCGCCGCCGACCGCTTCGAGGGCGCGGGCGGTGGTCTCGGTGAACTCGTCGATGTTGGCGCGGGTGCCGGGGCCGGCGGAGCGGGCGGCGATCGAGGCGATGATCTCGGCGTAGCGGACCGGGGCGATCCGGGAGACCGCGGCGACGATCGGGACGGTGGCCTGGCCGCCGCAGGTGACCATGTTGAGGTCGGGGGCGGTGAGGTGCCGGTCGAGGTTGACCGGTGGGACGACGTAGGGGCCGAGGGCGGCCGGGGTCAGGTCGATCAGTTGCTTGCCGTGCGGGGCGAGGGCGGCGGCGTGGTGCCGGTGGGCGGCCGCGGAGGTGGCGTCCAGCACGATCGCGATCTCGTCGAAGTCGGGCCGGGCCAGCAGGCCGTCGACGCCGTCGTGGGTGGTGGGCACGCCCAGGCGGCGGGCCCGGGCCAGTCCGTCGGAGGCCGGGTCGATGCCGGCGACGGCGGCGACGGTCAGCACGTCCGAGGTCCGGAGCACCTTGATCATCAGGTCGGTGCCGATGTTGCCGGAGCCGAGGATCGCGACCTTGGTGCGGTGCGGGGCGGGGCTCATCGTGTCTGTGCCTTCGTGGTCGGCCCGGGGGCGAAGAAGCGGCGGGCGTTGCCGCCGAGGAGTGCCGCGCGGTCGGCGTCGGTCAGGCCGGTGCAGCCGCGGATGGTCGCGCCGGGCTCCTGTTCGCCGAGCGGGAAGGGGAAGTCGGTGCCGAGCATGACCCGTTCGGTGCCCATCACGTCCAGCAGCAGTCGCAGCGCCCTGGGGTCGAAGACCGCGGAGTCGACGAAGAAGCGGTCGGTGTAGGCGGAGGGCGGGTGGGGGGAGTCCTTGCGGACGATGTCGCGCTGGTGCCAGGCGTTGTCGGCCCGGCCGAGGAGGTAGGCGAAGCTGCCGCCGCCGTGGCAGAAGCACATCCGCAGCGAGCGCGGCAGTTGCTCGAAGGCGCCGGACAGGATCAGCGAGAGCAGCGAGAGTTGGGTCTCGGCGGCCATGCCGACGAGCCAGGGCAGCATGTAGCCGCGGGCCATCCGGTCCGCGCCGAGCATGTCCCAGGGGTGGACGAGGACGGGCATGTCGACGTCGGCGCAGTGGGCGAGGAAGCCCAGCAGGTCGGCGTCGTCGAGGTAGCGGGTCCCGACGTGGTTGCCGATGTGCACGCCGCGGTGGCCGGCCGCCTTGGCCCGGGTGACCATCGCGGCGGCCGACTCGGCGTGCTGCAGGGGGACTTGGCACAGCGGTAGCAGCCGGTCCGGGGCCTGCCGGCAGAAATCCAGGATGCGCTGGTTGACCAGTTCGCACCAGTCGACGGCGCGGGCCGGGTCGGCGGAGTAGCCGAAGAGCAGCGGGGTGGAGGAGACCGCCTGGACGTCGACGCCGGAGTGGTCCATGGCGGCCAACCGGGCGCCGGCGTCCCACAGTTCGGGGCGGACCGGCCGGTAGTCGTCGGGGCCGCTCATCATCATCCCGCCGCCGTCGGCCAGTTCCCGCAGCCAGGGCTCGCCGGCGCCGACCAGGATGCGGCTCTCGGCGCGGGAGATGCGCGGGAAGAGGTGGGTGTGGACGTCGATGACGGGCGCGGGGTCGGGGTGGGGGTCGGTGGCGGTCACGGGACTCCGTTTCGAAGGCCCGTGGGCGGGCCGGCCGGGGGTGCCTGGCCCGCCCACGGGGGCGTGGGGCCCCGTGGGCGGGGCGGAAGGGGGAGCGGTCTCCGGGATCAGTCGCGGGCGCGGGCCCGGGTCTGCGGCCGTTGGTGCTCGGGCCATTGCTCGCCGGGGTGGCGGGCGCCGCAGCGCGGGCAGGTGCGCTCGCCGGCGTAGAAGCCGCGGAAGACGGGCGGTAAATCGGCGACGAGGGAACGGAGTTGGAGCTCGGCGCGGTAGACCAGGTGGAAGCACTCGGTGCAGTACCACTCGAAGGCGTCCTTGCTACCCCTGGGCCGGGCGAACTCCACCACCAGCCCGATCGAGCCGGGCTCGGGGCGCTGCGGCGAGTGCCGCACGTGCGGTGGCAGCAGGAAGACGTCGCCCTCGTTGATCTGCACGTCGCGTGGGGGCTTGCCCTCCTCCTCCATGACCCGCAGGACCATGTTGCCCTTGAGCTGGTAGAAGAACTCCTCGATCGGGTCGTCGTGGAAGTCGGTGCGCTGGTTGGGGCCGCCGACGACGGTGACCATCAGGTCGCTGTCCTGCCAGACCTGGACGTTGCCGACCGGCGGCCGGAGCAGTTCGCGGTGTTCCTCGATCCACCGCTCGAAGTTGAACGGCACTCCCGACGACAGCTTGGGCAGGGTCATCCTCTCGCCCTCCTAAAGGACTCGTGGGCCGATGGCGCGGTACGCGAACCGGTCACTCCGGTCGGCCGGCCCGGCGCGGAAGATACGCGGTGCAGGCGATCTCGACGAGCAGGTGGGGGTGGGGGAGTTGGTGGACGGCGACCGTGGTACGGGCCGGGCCGGACGCGTCGAAGAACTCGGCGTAGACCTCGTTGTAGCCGCCGAAGTCGTGCATGTTGACGAGGTAGGCGGTGAGGTTGACCGCGTCGCCGAGGTCGCCACCGGCCGCCCGCAGCAGGTCGCGGAGGTTCTCGATCACCGCGCGGGTCTGCTCGCGGATGTCGACGCGGGTGACGCCGAGGTCGTCGGCCTCCGCGCCGGCGATGGTGCCGTCGGGCCGGCGGGAGCTGGTGCCGGAGACGAAGACGAAGTCGCCGGCCCGGCGCACGTGCGGGAAGCGTCCGCGGGGTGCGGCCTTGCCCTCGACCAGGATCGCGTCGCTCATGCCGTCGTCACCGCCACGCTGCCCAGGCCGGCGCCGGAGATGCGGACGTGGGCGTTGCGGGGGAGCGGGACGGCGGCGGTGGCGGCGCCGGCGAGCACCACCCAGCCCGGTTCCAGTGGGATGCCGGCCCGTTCGGCGAGGCGGGCCGCGGCGCGCAGCGAGCGCATCGGGTCGCCGAGGATCGCGGCCGACGAGCCGGTCTGGGTGAGCCGTCCCTCGATCTCCATCACCAGGCCGATGTTGGCGATGCCGCCGAGGTCGCGGGGGTCGTGCCAGGGACCGAGGCCGAAGGCCGCGGCCGAGGCGTTGTCGGCGATCACGTCGGGCAGGGTGAACGCGAAGTCGCGGTAGCGGGAGTCGAGCACCTCGTAGCCGACCGCGACGCCGGCGACCGCGGCGTCCGCCTCGGCGGCCGAGCGGACCCGGCGGCCGATCAGGAACGCGATCTCGGGCTCGATCCGCGGCTGGATCAGGCCGCTCAGGTCCAGGGTCGACTCGACCAGCATGGCGTCGGTCAGCAGCCCCCAGATGACGTCGTCGACGCCCATCTGCACCATCTTGGCGCGGCTGGTGAAGCCCATCTTGACGCCGATCAGCCGCTCGCCGCGGGCCGTCTTGCGGGCCAGGACGGCCCGTTGGACCGCGTAGGCGTCGGCCACGTCGAGCGGCCCGGCCTCGGTGAGCGGGGCGATCGCCCGCACCCGGCGCGCCGCGTCGTCGAGTGTCGTGGCGAGTTCCTGGATGTCGGTCATGCGGTGCCGCCTCCCTGGCGCGTGGCGGCCTCGTCGGCCCGTTCGTCGCGGGCGAACGCGACCCGTACGTCCCCCAGGCCCTCGATCCGGGCCTCCAGCACGTCCCCGGGGGCGGTGCTGACCATCGGGCCCAGCGCGCCGGTCAGCACGGTGTCCCCGGCCCGCAGCGGACGGCCGCACCGCACCAGGGTGTCGGCCAACCACAGTGCGGCGTTGAGGGGATGGCCCAGGCAGGCCGCGCCGGTCCCGGTGGACACCTGCTCGCCCCGGCGCTCCAGGACCATGCCGCACAGCCGCAGGTCCAGGTCGGCCAGTCGGGTCGGGCGGTTGCCGAGTACGTACATTCCGCCGGAGGCGTTGTCGGCGACGGTGTCGGTCAGCAGGATGTCCCAGTCGCGGATGCGGCTGCCGACCACCTCGATCGCGGGGAGTGCGAACGCGGTGGCGCGCAGCAGGTCGGCGACGGTGTGCCGCTCGTGGGTCAGGTCCCGCTCCAGTACGAGGGCGACCTCGGCCTCCGCGCGGGGTTGCAGCACCGCGCCGTCCGGGATCTCCGCGCCGTCCGGGACCGCCATGTCGCTGAAGAGCGTCCCGAAGTCCGGGCTGCTCACGCCGAGTTGACGCTGCACCTCGGGCGAGGTCAGGCCGATCTTGCGGCCGACGGGTCGGCGGCCGGCGGCCAACCAGGAGCGGGTCAGGCACTCCTGGACGGCGTAGGCCTCGTCCAGGCCGTCGATCAGTTCGCGTACCGGGTCGCAGGGCGTCCGGGTGGCGTGCGCGGCGAGCAGGCGCCGGGCGGCGGCGCCGACGCCGATGTCGAGGGCGGTGGACACTGTCGTCACGGCGCTCACGCCCCGATCCGGACGCAGATGTTGGTGGGTTCGGAGAAGAAGTCCAGGGAGTGCTGGCCGCCCTCCCGGCCGACGCCGGACGCCTTCCGGCCGCCGAAGGGGGTGCGCAGGTCGCGCAGGTTCCAGCAGTTGACCCACACGATGCCGGCCTCGATGCGCGGCGCCACCCGGTGCGCCCGGGACAGGTCGCGGGTCCACACCGTCGCGGCCAGGCCGTAGGGGCTGTCGTTGGCGAGCCGGACCGCCTCCTCCTCGGTGTCGAACGGGGCGATGTGGCAGACCGGCCCGAAGACCTCCTCGGTGACCGCGCGGGCGGTCGGCGGCAGCCCGGTGAGGACGGTCGGCTCGGCGTAGAAGCCGTTGTCGCGGTCGTCACCGAAGACCGGGGCGCTGCCGCCGGCGACGACCGTCGCGCCCTCCTCGACCGCCGACCTGAAGTACGACAGCACCTTGTCGCGGTGGCGCGCGGAGATCATCGGCCCGTAGCCGGAGACCTTGCGGGCCTGCGCACCCAGTGCGGTGACGAACCGGTCGAAGAGCGGGCGCTCGACGTAGACCCGCTCGGTGCACAGGCAGATCTGGCCGGAGTGGGTGAACGCCGACCGGAGCGTGCCGGCCACCGCCTCGTCGAGGTCGGCGTCGGCGAAGACCAGTGCCGGGTTCTTGCCGCCGAGTTCGAAGGAGACCGGGGTGACGTGGTCGGCGGCGGCGCGCATGATGGCGGCGCCGGTGGCCGACTCGCCGGTGAAGGCGATGGCGTCCACGTCGGGGTGTGCGGTGAGGAACTCGCCGGCGGCGCCCGGCCCGTGCCCGTGGACGACGTTGAACGCGCCGTCCGGCAGCCCCACTTCGTCGATCACATCGGCCAGCAGCGTCGCCGTCGAGGGGGTTTCCTCCGAGGGCTTGGCGACCACCGCGTTGCCGGCCGCCAGCGCGGGGGCGACCTTCCAGGTGAGCAGCAGCAGCGGGAGGTTCCACGGCGCGATCACGGCGACCACGCCGAGGGGGCGGCGGACGGTGTAGTTCAGTGCCTGTCCGGTGCCGTCGCTCCAACCGGGCACGTCGGTGAGGTAGGCGCGCTCCGACTGGCCGTAGAGCAGGTCGGCGTAGGCGCGGAAGTTGCCGATGGCGCGCGGGATGTCGACGGTGGCGGCCAGTTCGCGGGGCTTGCCGGTGTCGGCCGACTCCGCCGCCACGAACGCCTCGAAGCGCCGCTCGATGCCGTCGGCGATCATCCGCAGCGCGGCGGCCCGCTCGGTCGCCCCGGCCCGGCCCCACGGGCCCCGCAGTGCCTGGCGTGCCGCGCGCACCGCCGCGTCGACCGTCTCGCGGGACGCCTCCGGGACCCGTCCGACGACCGCCCCGTTCACCGGGTCGACGAGCGGGAAGCCGCCGCCGGTGGCCTCGGGCTCCGGGGGTTGGAACGCCCCGCCGATGTAGTGCGCCGGCTGCATACTGATACCGCTCCTCTCGGGTGGTCCCGGACCGGTTTCGCCCGCCGGTCCGTGCGCTCATCATTCGTCGCCCGAGATATGCTCGTCCAATACCAATTCGCAAGCCAGGTATAGCGATTCAGGTATATCGATGTGGGTGTGGCCACGGGGTCGGGCCCGGTAGGGGTGAGGGTGAGATGGACTTACTGAACGGACGGCTCAAGCTGCGGCACCTGGTGCTGGCGGTGGCGATAGAGGAACACGGCAGCGTGCTGCGCGCCGCCGAACACCTGCGGCTGGCACAGCCCGCGGTGACCCGGAGCCTGCGCGAACTCGAAGGCATCCTGGGCGTCGAGCTGTTCTACCGCGGCCCCCGAGGCGCCGCGCCGACGCTCTTCGGCGCCGCCTTCATCGAGCACGCCCGCTCCGTCCTCGCCGAACTGCGCCGCGCCGGCGAACGGATCACCGGGCTCGCCGACGGGGAGGTGGGCACGGTCACCGTCGGCACCCTCATCGCCGGCTCCAACGTACTGCTCCCCAGGGCCATCGCCGCGCTGAAGGCCACCCGGCCGGGCATCACCGTCGTCGTCCACGAAGCCCCCTTCGACACCCAGGTGCCCCGGCTGCTGGACGGCGAGATCGACCTGATCCTGGGCCGGCTCAACCCCATCGACGACCAGCCGGCGCTGCGCCAACTCACCCTCTACCGCGAGCCGGTGCAACTCGTCGCCCGCCCCGACCACCCGGCCCGCTCCCGCCCCGACCTGACCCTCGCCGACCTCCTCCAACACCCCTGGGTCCTCCCGCTCCGGCAGACCGCCCTGCGACAGGAACTGGAGGAGGTGTTCCGCGACGCCGGCCTGCCGCTCCCGGCCAACCGCGTGGAGTGCTCCTCGGCCCTCACCGTCCGCACCCTCGTCCGCGACACCGACATGATCGCGGCGCTCCCGGAACTGGTGGCCCGCACCAACGGCGAGGTCCTCCCGCTGCCCATCCCGCTGGAGCCGGTACGCCGCACCGTCGGCGTGACCCTGCCGGACCGGCGCCCGCTCACGCCGTCGGCCCGGCTGATGCTGGATCATTTGGAGGAACAGGCGGTCGAGTTGACCGGGCCGCAGGGTGAGGCACCGGCGTGAGGGCGCTTGCCTGACGCGGAGCGCGGGCCGGGGCGCCGTTGGCTCGGAGCGGCACAGTCGGGATAGAACGGGCACAGCACGTGTGCGGCAGATCCACCACAGGTGCGCGGCACAGTGCGACAGAGTGCGTAACAGATGCGCGAAGGGTGAGCAGATGACGCAGGACAGCGACCAGATCGTGGCCACGGAGCAGGGCCGGGTCCGCGGCCGGGCCGAGGGCGGGGTGGCGGCCTTCCGCGGCATCCCCTACGCCGCCTCGCCCGTCGGCGAGTTGCGGTTCGCCCCGCCCCGGCCGTGCGCGCCGTGGTCGGACATACGGGACGCGCTGCACGCCGGACCCGCCACACCCCAGAATCCCTCCCGCTTGGAGGCGGTCATGGGCCGCCGCACCCCCGACTGGGACGAGGACGGCTGCCTCACCCTCAACGTCTTCGGCCCGCCCGCGGACCGGCGGGACGGCCCGCCCCGCCCGGTCCTGCTGTGGTTCCACGGCGGCGGCTTCAGCAGCGGCTCCGGCGGCTGGGACTGGTACGACGGCGCCCGGCTCGCCGCCCGCGGCGACCTGGTCGTGGTCACCGCCAACTACCGCCTGGGCGCGCTCGGTTACCTCCACCTCCCGCAGATCGGCGCGGACAACCTCGGCTCCCAGGACCAGGCGGCGGCGCTGCGCTGGGTGCGGGACAACATCGCGGCGTTCGGCGGCGACCCGGACGCCGTGACGGTCGGCGGCCAGTCGGCCGGCGCGTTCTCCGCCCTGGCGCTCGCGACCGACCCGGAGACCAGCGGGCTCGTCCGCCGCGTCCTGCTGCAGAGCGGCCCCTGGGGCCTGCCGCCGCAGGACCCCGCCCTGGCCGCCGAGCACGCCCGGGAATACCTCCGCCTCCTCGACGTGGCCGACCAGCCCGACCCGGGCAAGGCCCTCCGCGCCCTCCCCGTCGAGCAACTCATCGCCACCCACGGCACGTTGGCCATGCAGGTCGCCCAGGCGGGCAGCGTCGCCCCGGCGATGTACCCGGTGCTCGGCGGCGCCGGCAACCCCCATGCCTGGCGTGACGCGCTGGCCGCCGGCGCCCTGGACGGCAAGGACCTGCTGATCGGCACCACCCGCGACGAGATGGCCGCGTTCCTGGGCCTCGTCCCCGCCATCCAGTCCCTCAGCCGCGCCGGCGCCCTGGACACCCTCGCCCGCCTGGCCCCCGGCGACGGCGAGGCCGAGCGGCTCTACCAGCGGTACGCCGACCAACTCCCCGACGCCACGCCGGGGTGGATCGTCATCGCCGCCCAGACCGACGCCGACTTCCGCAGCGGCGCCCTGGAGATCGCCGACCACCACGCCGCCGCCGGCAACCCCACCCACGTCTACCAGTTCGACTACGCCGCCCCCGGCGCGGACAACCCCCTCGGTGCCTGCCACTGCGTCGAACTGCCCTTCCTCTTCGGCACGTTCGACACCTTCGTCGACAGTCCGATGCTCGGCCACCCGGACGCCGCCGCCCGCGCGCTCGGCGACGCCTTCGCCGACGCCGTCGCCACCTTCGTCACCACCAGCACCCCGCAGGGCATCCCGGCCTACGCGCCCGCCACCCCCGACCGCGTCCGCCACTTCGCCCCCACCCCGGTACAGGGCGCCGGGCACTGACCGCGCCCCGGGCCGCCGCAGGCAGCGCCTCCCGGTCAGCGACCGGACAGCCCCGCCACGGCGGCCCGCCGCACCAGCACCAACTGCTGCGCCAGCACCACCACCCCGAAGTAGAACAGCACGGTCACCGCGCCCAGTTGGGCCGTGACCGCGGTGTCGATCAGGAAGTGCTGTCCCAGGCCGACGATCCACAGTGCCGCGGTGAGCACCGTGCCCTGCCGCATCACCTGCCCACCACGCACCGACAGCCGCACCGTGAACGCGCGCACCGCCGCCAGCACCACCCCGACCGCCAGGCTCGCCACGACCAGGGCCCCGTCCCGCCATGACAACGGCGACGAGGTGACGTACGCCCCGGTCTCGACCGCCCCGATGACGAGCAGCACCAGGCCGATCGGGGACCGCTCCCGCAACGGCCGTTCGGCGAGCTGCCGGGAGAGCAGCCACACCAGCACGACGGCGGTGACGGCGAGATTGGTGGTGGTGGGATTGTTCATGACCCCCGGGACCTTCCCTACGACGACGGGCGAGACGGGCGGCGAACACCGCCCGACCACCCCACCCTGCGGCCCGACCGCCGCCCCCGGATCGGCCACCGGGTTGGAGAAATGGGTGGAGAAACGGACGGCGACCGCCCCCTCCGGGCATTCCCTCGCCCGCGATCGCGCAGGATGGAGCCGTGCGGAACGACAACGTCACCCCCAGGAGGCCGGCCGGCGGGTTCCGGGACGGCCTCGACGCCACCCGGCTCCGCAGGCTCGCCCTGCACGCCCTGGGCCTGGCCCTCGCCGTGGTCTTGCACACCGTCACCGCCCACCCGGCCTGGAGCAGCGCCGCGCTCGCCGCGCTGCTCGCCCTGTGGGCGGGTACCGCGGCCTTCCGGCACGTACTGGCGCGTCCCTGGCCGGACGCGGCGTGGAGCGTGCTGCTCGTCGGGGGCGCGGTGCTCGCCGGGCTCAGCCCCACCGACCCCTCCGCGCCGGCGTTCACGGGCGCGGCCGGCCTGTTCCTGCTGATCTCGTCCGCCGAGATCCCGGTGCGCCGGACCGGCGTCGCCCTCGCGCTCGGTGTGGCGGGCTTCGTCCTCGCCCATGAAGCCGCTGGCGGCAGCCCCCGGGTCGCGGTCTCGGTGCTGATCTCCGCCGTGACCGCCGGCGGCTTCGGATTCCTCGCCCGCCTGAACGCCCTCGACCGCCGGGCCGAACGCGGCGCCGCCGAGCGCCGGGCCGAGGACGCCGTACGGGAGGAACGCGCCAGGATCGCCCGGGACATCCACGACGTCCTCGCCCACTCGCTCGGCGGCCTGGTGATCCAACTCGACGCCCTGGAGGCGGTGTCCGTGGCCCGCGGCGCGGACCCGGACGTGCTGACCCGGGTCCGCGGCGCCCGCACCATGGCGGCGGACGGCCTGGTGGCCGCCAAGCGCGCCGTGGACGCCCTGCGCCGGCTCCCCGCAGGCATCGACGCGGCCCTCGGCGAGATCGTCGCCGGCGTCCGCGCCCAGGGCATGACGGTGGACGTCGACGTCCGGGGCGAGCCGTCGCGGGTCCCCGAACCGGTCGGCGAGGTCCTCGCCTCCATCACCGTCGAGGCCCTGACCAACGCCCGCAAACACGCCCCCGGCACACCCGTCGCCGTCCTCGTGTCGGCCGGCCTGGACGCCGTGGAACTACGCGTCACCAACCGACTGCCCCCACCCGCCGAACGCCCGGAGCCCGACATCCCGGGCGGCCACGGCGTCCCCGGCATGCGCGAACGCGCCGAGATCGTCGGCGGCAGCCTGACCGCCGGCACGGCGAACGGAGACTGGATCGTGAAATGCCGAGTGCCTTATGAGTAACCAACCGCCTCAACCAACGCCACCAACCGAACCGACGCCACCGGCTCCAGCGACTTCACGGACCGGCCCGATCCGGGTGATCGTCGTCGACGACCAGGCCGCGGTGCGCGACGGCCTGGTCACCATCCTCGACCACGAACCCCACATCGCCGTCGTCGGCTCCGCGGCCGACGGCGCCACCGCCGTCGACCTGGCCCGCCGACTGGCCCCCGCCGTGGTGCTGATGGACCTGCGGATGCCCGGCGTCGACGGCGTCACCGCCACCCGCACGCTCACCTCCCTCGACCCGGCCCCCGCGGTCCTGGTGCTCACCACCTACGCCGACGACGAGTCCATCGTCGGCGCCCTCCAGGCCGGCGCCGCCGGCTACCTCACCAAGAGTGCCGGACGCGCCCAGATCGTCTCCGCGATCACCGCCACCGCCGACGGACACCGCACCTTCGCCCCGGAGATCGCCTCGGCCATGGTGCGCGGCCTGACGCACCGCACGGCCCTCGAACGCCTGGCCGCGGCGCACGCGTTGACGGTCCAGGAGACCCGGGTCCTCCAACTGCTCACCGAACGCCGCACCAACCGCGCCATCGCCGAGACCCTCTACGTCTCCGTCGCCACCGTCAAGACCCACGTCAACAACCTCTTCGGCAAGCTCCACGTCACCAGCCGCGCGGAGGCCGCGGCCCTGGTCGACCAAGTCCGCGACCAGGGCCGCTAGCCCGCCCCCCCCTCGCCACACCAACTCCCCAGGTCATGGCGACATCACGCACCGGACCGCTGCGGATCGATCTGGAGCAACCCGCCTCCGTGGACGCGCTGTTCGAGGACGTGCCCGCACCCGACGCGGTGGTCTGCTGCGCCGCCAGCGGCCCGCCGGTGTCGCCGCCACCTTCGGAGCCGCGCTCGATACGCCGGTGCGTCACGTCGAGGTGCCACTGAACGACGCCTGGCGCACCGGCCTGACGAACCGCCGCGTCGCACCGGGCATCATCGACGGACTCCACGACCTGTACACCAACTACCGCCACGAGGGCACCGCGGACCTGGGCAACGGGATCCAACGCATCCTCGGCCGCCCGCCACGCTCCGCCGCGACCTTCGCCACGGAACTGCTACGGCCGGCGGCGCTGGGGGGGAGTCGGCAGCGCCGGGCGGTAGGCGGAGCCTGCCGGTCAGGGCCAGGTAGGTGACGAGTGCGGCGGTGACGAGCCAGCCCGGCCAACCGGTCAGGCCCATGCGGAGGGGGTCCAACGCGGCGGTGGGGTCCGCGGCTTGCTTGACCATACCGATGCTCGCCGTGCTCACGAAGGCGTGGGCGAGCACGGCGGGCAGCACGGACCCGGAACGCAGTCACAGCCAGGTGAAGACGGGGAGGACGAGGGTGCAACTGATCAGCATGGCGGGCACGGAGACGTACCACGGCCTGCCCGGATACTGGCCGCCCATCAGGAGCGTCGGAAGGTGCCAGAGAGCGAAGGCGCAGCCGGTGAGCAGATAGGCAGGGAGCAGACGGATGCCGTTCCGGGAGCGGGCCAGGCGCGGGAACAGATAGCCCTGCCAGCCCAGTTCCTCGCCGAAGAAGAGGGGCAGCGACACCACGATCTGGACGAGCATGCTGGCCGCCCATGCGGCTGTCGGCCCCCAGCGCAGTTCGCCCAGCGGGTAGGCGCCCGTCGCGGCGCCGAGGGCGAGTGCGGCGACGGTGAGGCCGGCGGGGACGGCGAGCCCCATCAGGCAGGCCCGCACGCCCCGGCCCCACGGGCGTGGCCAGCGGAGGGCGAGGGCGTCCCGCAGGCGGCCGCCCGGCTCCACCAGGCGGTTGACGAGGATCGCGGCGAGGGCCGGGGCGAACATCGCCGCCGCGATGCACACCTCCGCCAACGAACTGGTCTCCTCCCGCGCGTCACTCCGCTGGAACCCGTCGATCAACAGTGGTGACATCGCTGCCCACATGCCCAGGTTGGCGAGCGTGAGGTATACCAAGGGCCCGCGCCACCGGCGGACGGGCTCCCGCCCCACCGAGAGGGCCGAGACGTTCGTCATGGCGGGGACGCTACGGAGCGTTGAGGGCGCGGGGAATCCGGCTGTCCCCTGTGCCTCCCTTCCCGGTACCTTCAGCGGGTGGGGTGGGGCCAGCCCCAACAGGTCACTTCCGCCGGGGTGTTCAGAGGTGGGTCAGGAGCGCCTCGGTGAAGTGGTCGGTGGAGGAGGTGCCGCCCAGGTCGGGTGTGCGGATGTCCGTCGTGGCCAGGAGGGCGGCGATGGCGTCGGTGATGTCGCCGGCCGCCTGGGGGTGGCCCAGGTGGTCCAGCATGAGCGCGGCCGACCAGATCGCGCCCAGCGGATTGGCGATGCCCCGGCCCGCGATGTCCGGCGCGGAGCCGTGCACCGGCTCGAACATCGAGGGGAACTCGCGCTCGGGGTTGAGGTTGGCGGCCGGGGCGATGCCGATCGAGCCGGCCACGGCGGCCGCCAGGTCGCTGAGGATGTCCCCGAAGAGGTTGGAGGCGACGATCACGTCGTAGTGGTCGGGAGTGAGGACGAGTTTGGCCGCGAGGGCGTCGACGTGTTCCTGGTTCCAGGGGACTTGGGGGTGGGCGGCGGCCCGTTCGGCTACCAGCTCGTCCCAGAAGGGGAGCGTGTGCACGATGCCGTTGGACTTGGTCGCCGAGGTGAGCCGGCCGCCGCGGCCGGCCGCCAGCGTGAAGGCGTAGTCGACGACGCGGGTCACCCCGGCCCGGGTGAACACCGCCTCCTGGACGGCCAGTTCCTCCGGGAAGCCGCGGTTGAGACGCCCACCGATCTCGCTGTACTCGCCCTCGGTGTTCTCGCGGACCACGACGAGATCGACCGCACCGGGGACCGCACCCCGCACCGGACTGTCGATCCCCTCGAAGACCCGGATCGGCCGCAGATTGACGTACTGCCGGAAGGCACGGCGGATCGGGATCAACAGCCCCCACAGCGAGACGTGGTCCGGCACGTCCGGGTGGCCGACCGCACCGAGCAGGATCGCGTCCGCCCCGCGCAGCCGGTCGAGCCCGTCCTCGGGCATCATCGCGCCCTCGCGCAGATACCGGGCGCAGGACCAGTCGTCGTACGAGGTGTAGGCCAGGTCGATGCCGTGCCGACGGGCGACGGCGTCGAGCACGCGGCGCGCCGGGGGAAGCACTTCGGCGCCGATGCCGTCGCCGGGAATCAGCGCGATGCGGTGGGTCGTCGTCATGCGGTCGATTCCAACAAGCGGGGCCGCGGGGCGTCCAAGACATGATGCCGATCTGGCTGATCGGCCTGGGCTATCAGGTAGCGGATCGCAGCCGTCGACGACCGGCGCGGGTGTCCCACGGTGTGCCCGCCGGCGCTGCTGCCACCGGAGGTTCCGTCGTCTAAAGGCCCGTTGCCTGGGGTTCCACTGCCGGCGGGTCGGTCTCCAGCGCGGCCTGGACGAACGCCCGCGCGGCCGGGGACAGTACGCCGCGGCGGCTGACCAGGCCGGTGCGCAGGACGGCGCGCGGTTCGATGTCCAGCACCCGGGCCCCGGCCCGCTCGGCCAGTCCGCGCCAGGACTCCGCCAGTACGGCCACGCCCACACCGGCGAGTACCAGCGGTAGCACGGACACCCGGTGTTCGGTCTCGGCGGCGACAACGAACTCGATGCCGCGCTCGCGCAGACCGTCCACGTACGCCCGCATGCCGGTGCCCTGCTGGCCGACGATCAGCCGCTGACCTGCCAACTCCGCTCCGTCGACGACTGATTGACCGGCGAAGGGCCCGTCGGAATCGCCGCCCGGCGCCACCAGCACGAAGCGCTGCTCGCCGAGGGGGTGCACGACCACGTCCCGGTCCGGCAGCGGGCCCGACACGGCCAGCAGCCCCACCTCGGCCGCGCCGGTGCGTACCCGCTCCACCACGTCCTCGGCGGTGAAGGCGGCCCTGATCGCCACGCACACCCCGGGATGACGTTCGCCGAAGGCGCGCACCATCGTCGTCAACGGTTCCACCGCCTGCGACGGCATCGACGCGACGTCCAGCCGTCCGGTGCGCAGTTCCCGCACGGCCGCCACGCTCGCCCGGGCCGTCGCCAGGCTACGGACGGCCGCCCGGGCCGGCTCGATCAGCGCCTGCCCGGCCTCGGTGAGCACCGCCCGCCGGCCGATCCGGTGGAACAGCTCGCCGCCCAGGTCGCGTTCCAGCCCCCGGATCGCCTGGGACAGGGACGGCTGGGACACATACAGCGCGGACGCCGCCCGGTGGAAACCGCCCTGGTCGACGATGGCGAGGAAGTACTCCAACTGTCGAATGTCCATAGGGCGCATTCTGACGTGGCGGGTGAGGTCTACGGACATCGGTACCGGTACCGGCATGTGCGCAACCGCCGCTACGGGTGGGGCGAACAAAGCCAAGGTGAGCTGCCGTGCGCGTGATTTACGGTGGCAGCCATGACGTCGTTCTCCGAGGGCTGGGACAGCGAGGCGCGGCTGGTCCAGGGGCGTTGGGTGGAGCGCCGCCCACGCAGGCCGGAGATCGCCGGGCAACTGCACACCGAGGTGAGCCTGATGTCGTGGCCGGCCCCGCAACTTCCGCTCCCCGTGCCGGTTCCGGCCGTCGCCCGTGCGGAACCGCTGGTCGCCTGGCACGACCTGGTGCCAGGCGACTCCCTCACGACACCGGATGCCGCGCAGGCCCGCAGTCTGGCCGGCTTCCTGCGCGCCCTGCACACGGCGGATCCGGTGGAGGCGGTGCGCCGTGGCACACCGTCCGCGCGGCAGGTACGCGAGCAACGCGCCACCATGACCGCGGAGTTCGACTCGCGCGTGCTGCCCCTGCTCCCCGCCGAGCGACGAGAGCCGGCGACCGCCCTCCTCGCGGAGGTGGCGGCACTGCCGGCCGACACCCTCGTCCACTGCGACCTCGGGCCGGAACACGTCCTGACGCGCGACGGCGAACTCACCGGCGTCATCGACTTCGGCGACGTCCACATCGGCGACCCCGCCATCGACCTCGCCTGGGCGCTGAACGACACCCCGCCCGCGTTCGCCGCCGCGCTGACCGCCGCCTATCCCGCCGATCCGTAACTCCGTCAACGCGCCCTCCTCTGGTGCCAGTTGGGACCCTGACACGAGGTAACCCACGGACTCGACCTCGACGATGCGGAGATCGTCCGGAACGGACTGGCCGGAGTCCTCGACCGACTGGACGACGGGAGCTGACGCGGCGACGGCCGCCGCTGGGCGGTTCGCGCGGTCTCAGGGGCGCGCCGGCACCACCGCCCACGCCTCGACCTCGGCCAGGAACGCGGGGTTCACCAGACCGGAGACCTTCACCAGCGAACAGGCCGGAGGGTGCGTCGCGTCCTGGTGCTCGTCCCGGACGCGGCGGAACGTGTCCAGGTCTGCCAGGTCGGTCAGATAGACCGTCAGTTTCACCACGTGGCCGAGGTCGGAACCCGCCGCCTTCAACGAGGTCTGCAGGTTCGCGTAGATCTGGCGTATCTGGGCCTCGGCGTCACCCTCGCCCACCAGGCGGCCGTCGGAATCGACGGGGACCTGCCCCGACACCACGACCATCGGCCCGTTGAAGGCCACCGCGTGACTGTAACCGTTGGTGGGCGGCGCCCCCTCGGGCCGGATGAGGTGCTCCATCGTGTTGCCTCCGTTGATTGCGTTGTGGCGAGGACGCTGGCCCGGGGCCGTGTCCGTGTGTGGGACGTGTACTACGTCTGCCCCCGGTCCTCAACTCCGCGCCTATGTAGGCCCGTTGCCGTGCGCCTGATGGGCCCCTCCGAGTCGCCCGTCCCGGCCGCAGTGGGCTACGGCGCTCCGCCCTGCGACGACAGGTCGTCGAGATGTCTGGCCAGAACGTCCACGCAGGTGGGTGGGGCGAGGACCTCCGGATGGAGGACTGAGCTGAAGGCCAGTCCGTCCAGGAGTGCGGTCAGGCGCTCGGTTTCCAGGGTGAGGTCGAGGTCGGGGCGCAGGGTGCCCGCGGCGTCGAGCCGGGTGAGTACGTTGCGCACCAGGCGCCTGGTGGCCTCCGCGGTCTTGCGTGACAGGTCGCGGATGGCCGGGTTGCTGCGGGCGGCGGCGTTGAAGTCCATGAACACGCCGACCTCGGCGCGGCGGCGCTCGTCGAGCGGTAGCAGCTCGGTCAACAGGCCGACGGCGAGCCGGAGTTGCTCCGGGCGGGGGTGGCCGCTCAGGTCGCCGATCCGCTCGACGTGTGCGAGCAGGCGGTCGGAGACCCGGTCGAGCATCGACTGCATCGCGAAGTGCATCAGGTCGTGCTGACTGGCGAAGTAGTGGCGCAGGGAGCCGATGTTGAGGTCTGCCTCGGCGGCGACGGCCCGCAGTGAGGTGCGCTGCAGTCCGTCGCGGACGACGACGCGGAACAGGGCGTCGACCACGAGGCGGCGGCGGGCTTCCGGATCCACGTGCTTGGGCATGGAGCCTTTCTATCACGCTTGTGATACAACGGGGTTGGCGGGGAAATATCACAGGTGTGACAGAACGGGTGGAGGTCTTTCCGTGGAGACGTACCTCAATTTCGTGTTGCTCAGGTTCGGCCTGATCGTGGGCGGACTGGTGGTGCTCGCGCTGCTGGTCTTCGCGGTAGCCGTGGTACTCAGGCGCAAGGGGAAGCTTGAGGACGCCCGCCGGTACGCGGACCCCGTGGTGCGGGCCGGACTCCGGGCCGCCGCCCGACGGTTCGAGGACGGCGGGAGGTCCCGGGACTCCCGGACGCGACGCCGGGACGGCCGACGGTGAGCGGGCTGGCGATGGGGTCCTCCGAACTCCTGCACCACCTGCTGATCGACCGGGCCATCAAGATCGCCATCGTGGCGGCGGCCCTGGGCGTGGTCGCGTTGGGGATGGCGGCGATCTGGCGCTGGGCCGGACGGTCGCGGAGCCGGCGGGAAGGAAACCGGAATGCCTAGTCCGTGCCGTCCGTTGTTGTCGATCATGAGGGCAATCGCACTGCAGGAGTACGGGGGACCGGAAGACCTGGAGCTCAGGGAACCGCCGGCTCCGAAGGCCGTCCCCGGCGAGGTCCTCGTCCGGGTCAAGGCGGCGGGGGTCAACCCGGGGGACTGGAAGGTCGCCGCCGGTTACCTCGACAGCGCCATGGAGGCGCGCTTCCCCCTCATCCCGGGCTGGGAGGTCTCCGGCGTCGTCGAGGCCAGAGGTTTCGACGCCACCGAGTTCGAGGTCGGCGACGAGGTCGTGGGCTACATCTGGAAGGACTGGGTGCAAAACGGCGGCTATGCCGAACTCGTGTCCGCCCCGGTGCGTACGCTCGCCCGCAAGCCCGAGTCCCTCAACTGGTTGCAGGCCGCCGGGCTGCCGCTGGCCGGACTGACGGCCTACCAGGCGATCCAGCGGCTCGACATAGGCAGCGGCGACACTGTGCTGATCCACGCGGCGTCCGGCGGCGTCGGCACGTTCGGCGTGCAGATCGTCACTGCTCGTGGAGCGCGCGTCATCGGCACCGCCGGCGGGCGCAATCACGACTACCTCCGTGGGCTCGGCGCCGAGCCCGTCACCTACGGCGACGGCCTGTCCGGGCGGGTGCGTGAGCTGGCACCCGACGGCGTCGACGCGGCACTCGACTTCGTCGGCGGAGACGCGGTGGCCGTCTCCCGCGACGTACTCAAGAACCCGAACCGGGTCGCCTCCATCGTCGATGCCACCATCACCGAGAAGGGCGGTCACCACGTGTGGGCCCGCCCCAACTCGGCCGACCTCGGCGTACTGTGCGCCCTCGCCGACTCCGGCAAGCTGTCCGTCACCGTCGACCGCACCTTCCCTCTGGCAGCGGCGGCCGACGCCTGGCGAGCCGTCCAGGAAGGCCACACCCGCGGCAAGATCGTGCTGGACGTCGACGCGAACTGAGCCCGGTCCTCGCCAGCACGCGAGCCCGGTTCCGAGGAACCGGCCAGAACCGGCTGACCATGACAAGGCTCCAACTACCCGGACAACACCAGCGCGTTGAGGACCAGGCCGAGCGCACCGATCTGATCCTCCATGCAGTCCTGGTAGCGCTGCTAGAGGCGCCCTCTCCGCCGCCGTCGCGGGCCCCGGCATCCCGGCCACCACCTTGGTGGGTCGGTGGCAGACCGAGGCGGCTGGTCGCTCCGCCCAGACCACGTCCCAGGCCGGGCTGGCGCAGGCCAACCCAGGTACCGAGAGCCGGTCGCATCAATCGCGGTACTTGGCGCCCGCCAACCGGTGGACCCCCTCGGCGAAGAGATCCGCCGGGAGCTGCCCGGCGAAGCCGATGGACCAGGTGTCGGTCGTGCGGCCTTCCGTGCCGGGGCCGATGGCCAACACCACCGACCTGCGGTCGGACCGCACGCGACGTGACCGCCCAACTCCTGGACGCAGACCGACTCGCCGGGCTCCGACATGTCCCCCGCCCCTCCCGAACAACGTCTCCGTGCACGGTCTCCATGCAAGGTCTTCGTGGCAAGTCCTCGCGCTCATTGGCCGCCGCAGCCGTGTCCTCCGCAACCGTGGCCGCCGCCGCAGCCGTGCCCTCCGCCGCCGTGGCCGCTTCCATAGCCGTGCCCTCCGAAGCCATGGCCGCTTCCGTAGCCGCCGTCCCCGCCGCCCCAGCTCTCGGACCTGCCGTACCGATGACCGCGCGCCCCGCTACCGCCGCCCCGGACTGTTCGCCGCGCCGAATAGGTCCGTTCCTGCTGGCGTAGACGCGCAGCCCACTGCTCGTCCCGCTCGCGCCGTTCCTGCTGCTCCTTGCGGATCCTCTCGCGTCGGGCGGCGTCCCGCGCCGCGCCGTCGGCCGGCTGCCACGGGTCGAGGCCGTGGCAGCGTCGGGGGAGCAGCGGGGCAACCATGACACCCGCATACGTGTGCTCCGACGCCCGGTACGCGGTGCGTTCGAGGACGGCGTACTCCAGGGCGACCTCGGCGCCTTCCCGGAGCGTGCCGTACAGGACCGCCTCGAAGGGTTCGCTGCGCGGGTCGATGTCGTAGTGCCCGTCGCTGACTTGGTAGGTCGAGCTCGTGCCCAGAAGGCGCGCCGCGCGGTCGGTGTCCCGGTCCCGGGGGAAGTACGCGATCAGGGGCCGCCCCGAGGTGGTGCGGGCGTCCGGGTACAGCCAGTGGTAGCCGTCCGGCGCGATCCGTACGCCCACCAACAGAGCCGGCTGGGGCTCCGCTTGCAGGCGGCGTGCCGCCCGGAAGGCAACGTGGCCGCGCCCGTACACCGTGGTGCCGGCGACGAGGAACAGCAGGGCGGCGACCTGCTGTCCGACGGCGTTGTACGCGGGTGCGCGATCCGGCGCCGTCAGGCTTTCGACGAGACCGTCGGTGAGGAGGGCGCCGGCGATGAGGCAGAGGACGAGTCCGAGGTAGAACTGCGGGTACCCGCGGTAGTCGTCCGTCTCGGGCACGCGGTCGGGGAGTTCGAGACGGCGCGGGCCGGCCGCGGCGAGCGCGAGCGCCCGCTGCCTGCGACGGGCCCGAAGTCGCAGGCACGCGCCGGTCAGGGCCCAGGCGGAGGCGGTCAGGGCCAGGACGTATCCGCTTGTGGCCAGGTGGTCGTCGGCGTCGGGCGACGCCACGGACGCCGCCGCGTCCACCGCGACCACGACCGCCGCCGGCACGGTCGGAACCGGCAGGTACCGGTACCACAACGGCAGCGCGGCCAGCAGAACCATCGCGGGATATCCAAGCCAGTCGGTGCCGCCGGGCGCGGCCCAGCCACCGCTCCAACGCGAGGTCGAGAACCCGGACGTCAGCAAGTACGAGACGGCGACCAGGACGACGAGGACCCAACTGCCCCCTACCGGGGCGAAGACCGCTGGGACGCGAGCCCTCCTCCAGCACTCGGCGTCCGCGACGGACCAGGACGCCACGCCCCCCTCGGGCAACGCTCCCAGAGGCAGACGCTTGACGTAGTCATCCACGGCCCACTCCTTCTCCTTTCACAGCACGCGCCGGACAGCCGCGGCTGCGCACCGCCCCGCCAACTTCGGTCACGGCCACGGCTTTGGACGACAGACGGCTGTCCCGAGGTCTGCCGGCGAGTGCCGCACCGGACTGCGACGACGCACCGGTGCACCGGAGCCCGTGAGGAGGCCGCGCTCTGGTCGAGCAGTTCCCGCCCGAAAGGTGTGCCCGAGGACGCCCATGGTGGGAGCGGCCGATGAAATCGCCGTGAAGCAGCGGAAGGGGTCGCCGGTCGAGGGGCAGCCGCCCCGCGCACCGCCTCGGCTGATGGTGGTGGTGCCTCGTCGCCGGCGAACGGGTTGGGCAATCGACAGCCGATTCGGCCGATCCGAGCAAGTGACGTACAGTTGAGCCTGCCGTCGCGGGGTGGAGCAGCTCGGTAGCTCGCTGGGCTCATAACCCAGAGGTCGCAGGTTCAAATCCTGTCCCCGCTACTTGGAAGGGAAGGCCCGGTAATCCACCGGGCCTTCCCTGTTTTCGCCGCGGGGCCCCGCGCGTGACGGCGTACCGCAAGCACGCCCGCGAGGGCGCCTTCGCGCCGTCCTGCTGTAGTGGATCTCTTCCTGGGACGGTTGGCTGCTCCTCGACGGCCACGACCGGGCCACGACCGCGTTGGCGGAGGACAGGCAACCGGGCTGCGTGGCACTGTCGATGCAGCAGCCAACCACGACCAACACCTTCAACGAACCGTGGGCAAGCCTTTGTTCCGGCGAGACCCCTCCCGGACAGGCATCCGCTACGAGCTGCCGCTGAGGCTGGTGGCCCAGACCTCGACGAATGCGCCCTGGCTCACGTGGTCGACCTCGAACCCGGCACCGGCCACGGCATCGGCGAACGCCTCGGCGTCCCAGACCGTGTACCAGCGGCGCCCGTCGGGCTCATCGAGCCAGCCGGTGCGGCCGACGGACTTGAGGCACGCGTACAGCTTGCCGCCGGGGCGCAGCAGCCGGGCGAACTGGCCGAGTACGTCCACGGTTTCGGACTCGCGCAGGTGCACCAGCGAGGCGCAGGCCCAGATCCCGTCGAACGCCCCCGCCCGGAACCGGGACCCGACCTCACGAAGGTCGCACTGTGAGGTGGGTGCGTGGGCATCGGCCATGGCGACGAACACCGGGTTGAGGTCGATGCCCCGGGCACTGTGACCATGGGCGGCGAAGCGCGCGAGGTCGCGTCCGGGGCCGCATCCGGCGTCCAGGATCCGCGAGGGCGTCGGCAGCGAGTTGGCGAACCGCTCGACCCGATCGGCCATCTTGGGGGCGTGATGGGCCGCGTAGTCGTCGGCGTGGTCGCTGTAGACGGCGACGGACTCGGCAGCCGGGTCGACCAGCGGCTCCCTACCGCTGTTGGTGTTCGGTGAAGTCACTCGCAGATCCCGGGGTGGCTGGTCTGGCATCGGGCCTTCTCTCCTGGGCAACGCAAGAAGCCTCGGGGCACCCCGTGTATGGCGGGAAGCTATCCCGGATACCTCGCCCTACGCGCACGCGGAAGGAACGAAAGCCCAGGACCCGTGGGTTCGGGAATTGGTGGGTTTCGCGAGTTCGAGGGTCCTACGGCGCGAGCGTACGCCCACCGCTGCGCCTCAGGCCGAGGCATCCGTGGGCTCGGCTGGCGCACGACGATGCTGGGCGAGCCGAAGCGCTTCGGCCTTGATCTCGGCATCGACCTGTTTCGATGTCCTGTCGCCGTATTCGAGAATGTCGTACTCATCGTCCAGTTTAGCGAGACGCTCAACCAGGGGCAGCCCGTGCCCAAAGCGTTGGTGGATCCGCAACGCCAGTTCCCTTGGCGTCAGTTCACCGGCCAGCATCTGGACGGCAAGCATGCGCGCGGCCGCTTCCCGTCCGGCAAGGCTGCCAACTGGGTAGAAGACAAGGTCCAGTTCGTCGAGTGCTAGCGGAAGGAGGTCAGGAACGTCGTAATCCGCCTCCGCGCGTGTGCACGCGGCCAATATCCGCAAGGCGGAAGTGTCGAGGCCCGCAACGAGTGCGTCACAGGCTCCAGCGACGATATCGATTGCGCAGATCTCGCCAATGCTCCAGAGAACGGCACGATCCTGAAACCCACGGGCTGCTGACTTGGTCGACGGCATCTGTCCATGGTCCCTTCACCAGGTCGAGTAGGGCGAGCGGATTTCACCGCGCCCCCTACTCGACCGCCCCTCCCGATCGGCGAGATCACAGCGCTCGCCGGCGAGCTCCGTCCACGAGGACGACCTCCACCCGTCCCCCCCCAGCCCACAGGCACGATCTAGGTCGTGTCTTCAAATGATCTTGGGTGGTGGATCATGGTGGGGTGATACGTCGCCATGAACTGTCGGATGCTGAGTGGGAGTTCGTCCGGCC